>JAJYJD010000019.1 GCA_021789755.1 Bacteroidota bacterium | reverse complement strand
TCTTGATTTTAGAACACTTTTTTATTATAACACTCGATAGAAACTAAGGCAAGGTCAGCCGCCTATGGTTTGCAGCAATCTGGAAGGTAAAACCGCATCGAAGTCAGGACGGCTTGTCGTTCGGATTTTGAAGGGCCCTTGCTCGGCACTCGTTTCAGTATTTGGATTTCCTCGGGTTGACGGCAACGTTTGCGATCCAGTCAGGCTGCAACTTAATTATGTGCCCGCTCCTTCTGGCAGATTGTCCGCGCATTGGGTAATATTGTTTTTGTGGATACCAACTGAAACGGAGGAGGAGACCTGATGCGAACCAAAAAGCTTGGAACAAACGGACCCGAATTGACCGTCGTGGGATTCGGTGCATGGGCAATCGGAGGCCCCTGGGAATTCGGCTGGGGCGCGGTTGACGACGATGCCTCGGTCAAGGCTATTCATAAGGCGCTGGATCTCGGTATTAATTGGATAGATACCGCAGCAGTTTACGGACTCGGGCATTCTGAGGAGGTCGTGGCGAGAGCCGTTGCGGGCAAACGCGACAGAGTCTTTCTTGCCACAAAGTGCGGCATGGTGTGGGACGACAGGCGGAAAGTGAAGATCCATCTCGGGCCAGCGAGCATCAGGAAGGAAATTGAAAACAGTCTGCGCAGACTCAAGACCGATCACGTCGACCTGTACCAGTTCCATTGGCCCGACCCCGACACGCCCGTGGAGGAATCGTGGAAAGTCATGGCCGACCTGAAGCAGGAAGGCAAAGCCGGGCATATCGGCGTCTGCAATTTTAACGTGGATCTTCTGAGAAGATGTGCATCCGTTGCGCCGGTACAGTCCCTTCAACCGATATACAATCTGTTGAAGCAGGATGTCGCCGCGGGGATTCTCCCTTATTGCCGTCAGAACGGGATTGGGGTCGTCGCGTACAGCCCGATGATGTCCGGACTCCTTACCGGGAAGTTCGACATGAAGCGTGTTGCCTCTGACGACTGGCGCAGACAGAGTCCCACGTTCAAGGAGCCCCTTCTCTCGAAAGAGATTACGTTTGTCGACAGGCTTCGTCCGATCGCCGCAAAATACCGGAAGACCGTCGGTCAGCTCTCGGTGGCCTGGGTGAACATGAATCCTGCCGTCACATCTTCCATTGTCGGGGCGCGGACGGACCGTCATGTCGAAGAGAATGTCGGAAGTGATTTTTCAATCGAAGCCGCCGACATGAAAGAAATTGCCCGGGTATTAAAGGAAACTGTGGGGTGACTATTCAGATAATGGACGCCGAAAATCTTCTGAAGGCCTCGACGACTTCTGTGTTGACAAATTGGCGCTTCAGCGGTGAAAATATTTCTCTTTATGTCTCCTGTATTGTTAGATTTGTCCAGCCTGATATGTGACGACGCCGCAGAGTTCAATTCTGCGCTTGTTTTTGGACCTTTTTTGTCGGCACATCTATTGAACCGTAGATGGATTGAAAACAAAAAAGGAGGAAAATAAAATGGCGATTACAAGATGGAAACCCGAGTCTGAACTCTCCTCGTGGAGTCCGTTCAGAGATCTTTTCAACATGCAGAGAGAAATAGGACACGTCTTCGACAGCCTGTTACCTGATTACAGCACCGAAAGTGCGTTCACCGCTCAGTGGGCTCCGCGAGTGGATGTAATGGAACAGAAGGATGCCTATCTGATTAAAGCGGAATTGCCCGGTGTCAACAGGGGCGACGTCAAGATCACAGTACACGACAGCGTCCTTACGGTCAGAGGTGAGAAGAAGCAGGAGAAAGAAGAGAAAGACACAAACATGCATCGTATCGAACGGTCGTTCGGATTATTCGAGAGATCCTTCTCGCTTCCGACAACCGTGAAGAGCGATAAGATCGACGCTTCTTTCAGGGACGGGATTCTGACGATTACGTTGCCTAAGGTTGAAGAGGCGAAACCGAAAGAGATTGAGGTAAAGGTCTCTTAAATCGAGACCGGACAATGGGGCTCCCGGAAGCGGGAGCCTCGTTGTATCGGTGCACAGGAGGAATAATGTTACAGCAGACCGCGACAGAGAAACCCCACCACAGCCCGTCAATTCTCGATGCCTTTTCCGCCGGCTATTCCGACAAGAGAGAACATGAGAAGGACCTGAAATATCTGAAGGACGATTATTCGGCAGCGTTGCAGCTGGCGGCCGATTTGTCTTCACATGCGAAATGGATCCCGTATCCTTTTCTCATAAACCGGCTGAAGAAGATCGCCGATGAAGTGCGCACCAAGGCTGAACTCTTGAGGATTAAAATCGTAGAGCTCGGAGGTGCCGTACCGCAGTCAGCCGTCGAGAACCGCGAAGACGTCGAGTTTCGCGTAAATGTCAGGCGGCTTGCCAAAGACATGGAGGCGCATGCTGCCTTCAGCGAACTCCTGGTGCACCAGAAGAACAACATCAGGGACGCAGGTGTACTTAAAATAATTGAAATGATCGCGTCTGAAATGCAAAATCAAAAAGATGAATTAATGGATATAGTAATGAGATTGTCCTAGATAGCCGGGGATCTCTTTTAGCCAGGAGGAATAGATGTCTGAAAAGAATTTTGACAAAGATGAACAGATAGTGATGGAAGATCCGGGAAAGCTGTACAACCAGGAAATACTTCCGATCATGCCGCTGAGGAATTCGGTTTTTTACCCGCGGCAGATGATGCCGCTCACGGTCGGCAGAAAGAGCACGATACAGCTGGTCGACGAAGCGTTCAGGGACGATCTTCCCATTCTGATTGTCGCGCAGAAAGACGCGAACACTGAGCGGCCTGCTTCCGACGACATTTACAGGATCGGTACGGTTGCCCGAATACTTAAAGTATATAACATGCCCGACGGATCGAAAAGCGTTTTCGTGCAGGGACTCTACAGGGCGCAGGTCTTCAACCTGGTCCAGCAGGACCCGTACCTGAAGGGCTTTGTCCAGAGGATAGAGGAGAAGAAAGCGGAAGGAATAGAGGCGGAGGCGCTTACCGGGGCAATCAAGAACAGTTTCCGCAAAGCAGTCGACCTGGCCCCGGACCTTACGCCGGAACACCTCGGACTCCTTCTCAATACCGAGGACCCCGGTCATGTCGCCGACATGGCGATGTGGCTCATCAACATCCCGGTCAAGGAAAAACAGGAAGTCCTCGAGGAGCTTGACACGAGTGAACGCCTGAGGAAATCGAATCTCTACCTGAGCAAACTGGTCCAGCGACTGGAGCTGGGAAACAAGATCCAGTCCGAAGTACAGGACGAGATAAACAAAAGTCAGCGCGATTACTTCCTTCGCGAGCAGATGAAGGCAATAAAACACGAGCTTGGTGATGACGATGAAAATGTCGAATTGAACGAGCTCCGGAAGAGAATCGAGGAGGGCAACTACCCGGAAGAAATGAAGAAGACTGCCTCCAAGGAGCTCGACAGGTTACAGAGGATGCACCCTTCGAGTGCGGAGTACACGGTCGCGCGCACTTATCTCGACTGGCTGCTTGATCTTCCCTGGGGCGTTTCCACCGAAGACAATCTCGACATAACAGGAGCCCAGAAATCTCTTGAGCGGGATCATTACGGCCTGGACAAGGTAAAGAAGAGAATACTCGAGTATCTCGCGGTTCGCAAACTGAAGGATGACATGCGGGGTCCGATACTCTGCTTCGTCGGCCCTCCGGGTGTCGGGAAGACGAGTCTCGGGAAATCGATAGCCAAAGCATTGGGGAGGAAGTTTGTCCGCATGTCGCTGGGAGGCGTGCACGACGAAGCTGAAATCCGCGGTCACAGAAGAACATATATAGGAGCGCTGCCAGGCAGAATAATCCAGGGGATAAAGAAGGCGGGCTCGAATAATCCCGTTTTTATGCTCGATGAAGTCGATAAGATCGGAATGGACTTCAGAGGCGATCCGTCCAGCGCACTTCTCGAAGTCCTCGATCCGGAACAGAATTTCTCGTTCAGCGACCATTATCTTGAAATCCCGTTCGACCTCTCGAAGGTTATGTTCATCGCAACCGGGAACATGATGGAGCCTATTCCGCCTGCCTTGAGAGACAGGATGGAAATAATCGAGATCCCGAGTTATATAGAAGACGAGAAGCTCCACATCGCGCGCAATTTCCTCGTGCCCAAGCAGGCGGAAGAACACGGCCTGAAGGATAAGAGGATAGACTTCAGCGACGAAGCGCTCCATTTCATCATCTCCGGATACACGAGAGAGGCAGGCGTGCGGAACCTTGAGAGAAAAATAGCCGATGTTTGCCGCGGCGTCGCAATGGAAGTCGCGGGAGGATCGAAGGACAAGTTCGTGATCGGACGCGAGGCCGTCATCAAATACCTCGGAAATCAGAAGTTCTATCCCGAAGTCTCGGAGAGGTTGAATAAGCCAGGCATAGCAACCGGCCTTGCCTGGACTCCGGTTGGCGGCGATATACTTTTCATAGAAGCCTCGAAAATGAAAGGAAAGGGGAGCCTCATACTGACCGGACAACTCGGCGATGTCATGAAGGAGTCGGCGCAGGCCGCGCTCAGTTTCATCGGGGCTAATGCCGAAGCGCTCGGCGTCGAGCCGGATTTCCGGGAGAAGTATGACATCCATGTCCACGTCCCTGCGGGTGCGGTGCCGAAGGACGGTCCGTCTGCGGGAGTTACGATGTTGACCGCTCTTGTGTCCCTGCTGACCGGCAGGCTGGTGAGAAACGATCTGGCAATGACCGGAGAGATAACATTGCGGGGCGCAGTCCTTCCAATCGGCGGAGTCAAGGAGAAAGTCATCGCGGCCGTGCGATCCGGCATAAAAACCGTCATTCTTCCGAAGAAGAACGAGCTCGACCTCGACGAGGTACCTGCTCACGTGCGTGACCAGCTGAAATTCAAATTTGTGGGCGAGATGCACGAAGTACTCAGCTTCGCCCTCCGTCCTTTGAAGAAGGATGACAAGCCACCCGCACGCGCTGAGGCGCCGATGGCGAACTAGCCGGGGATCTCATTTAGGTATAATCATTCAGGGAGCGGCAACCGTCGAGGTTGCCGCTTCCGTCTAGGACAAGATGATCGCTCCCTCAAGCAGGGGAAACTCATTCAGAATTTCTCGGAGCAGGTCGTCATCCTCCGACGCTTCTCAAGAGAAGAGGATGAGTAGTACAGGCAAGATGAGATGCTCCTCGAGGTTTGTTTTCGTTTCGAGTCTTGATTAATTTGATAATGTTCCAGTTCTTCTGAGGATAAGTCCCGATGCGTGAATGAAAATGATCAAGGATTCCCTTCCGAGTAATGACGGAGCCAAGCACAAAATGCGTGAAGTAAACCTCAAGATAAACAAACCGAAAACGTTCTGCGGAATCGTCGGTGTCTACGGAGCGGAAAACGCGTCGACCTATATTTACTACGCTATGAACGCCCTCCAGCATCGCGGACAGGAAGCGGCCGGCATTGTCACTCGTGAAAGAACTGTGGAGAGGACATTCTTCAACGTCCATAAAAATACGGGACTGATTGCCGACGTGTTCAAAGATGAAAAACTCCTCAACGATGTGCTGAGGGGGGACGCCGGCATCGGTCACAACAGGTATTCTACGACTGGATCTGCCGAAAGCCATAAGAACGTCCAGCCGATCGTGGTTAATTATCGGAAGGGAAATCTCGCGATAGCCCACAACGGAAATCTCACGAATTCTCACCGGCTTCGCGATGAGTTGACCGAAAGCGGTACCCTCTTTCAGACCACCACCGACACCGAGATTATTCTTCATCTGATCGCCCGAAGCCAGAAAGAAACCGTGATAGAACAGGTCTACGAAGCCATGCAGACTATCAAAGGGGCGTTCTCGCTGGTCATTCTATCCGACAATCAGCTCATCGTCGCCAGAGATTCTTACGGATTTCGTCCGCTTGCGTTGGGAAGAATCGGTAAAGCGTTCATCGCTGCTTCCGAAACATGCGCGTTCGATATCCTCGGCGCCGAGTATATACGGGACGTCGAGCCGGGTGAAATTGTCGTCATCGACGATGAGGCGATTGCGACTGGAGAGGGGCGCTCACTGTTCCTTCCCGACATTCCCAAGCAGTCGCGCCATTGTATTTTCGAGTACATATATTTTTCGCGCCCGGACAGCAAGATATTCGGCGAAAGCGTCGACAAAGTAAGGCGGAAGATCGGCAAAGGCCTTGCGGAGGAATCTCCGGTTGAGAACGACGAGGATGAAAAGCTTGTCGTGATCAGCGTTCCGGACTCCTCGAATACGGCTACGCTCGGTTATGTTTCCCAGAGCCTGAAAATGGGGATAAAAGCGAAATTCGAAATCGGTCTCATCAGGAGTCATTATATCGGCAGGACTTTCATCCAGCCGAACCAGTATTCGCGGGATTTGAAAGTGAAGATCAAGTTCAACACCGTCAAAGGCGTGCTCAAGGGGAGAAAGGTCGTCATCGTCGACGACTCGATAGTCCGCGGCACTACGAGTAAACAGCTCGTGAAGCTGATTCGCGAAGCCGAACCGGCGGAAGTCCATTTTCGTGTAAGTTCTCCTCCGATAATGCATCCGTGTTATTATGGGATGGATTTTCCCTCGGAGCGGGAGCTGTTCGCGAACCAGTTTGAAGGCAACATCGAGCTGATGCGGAAGGAACTGAACGTCGATTCGCTGGCCTATCTGTCGCTGGAGAAACTGCTCGATTCGGTGCCGGTCGACGAACGCAGGAATTACTGCACGGCCTGTTTCAGCGGCAACTATCCGACGGAAGTTGAGGTAAACACCAAGGAAGAGTTTGAAGCGAATATACATGAGGCCAGGTCATAATTGCGGGCTTCCTTTTCAGCTTTTGATCGCCGGCGGCCGGGATTTTTGAGTGAGAACGAGTTGTCCGGAAATTGGGAGTGAACCACGTTTGACCGAAAGCTCGCGCACAAATGAAACTCTGAAGGTTGAGAAAAAGTGGACCGTATCGAATATTCTCAGCCTGAGCCGGATTTTCTTTCTCGTGCCGATCGTCATCCTTATCCTCAAACCCGGAAACGAATACAGGTTGACGGTACTTGTCCTTATGCTGGTCGCCGCGTCCACTGATTTTCTCGACGGGCTCCTTGCAAGGGTCCTGAACCAGGTCACGGATTTCGGGAGGCTGCTGGATCCCGTTACAGACAAGATCTGCCTGATTTCGATATCTGCGGCCCTCGTGATTGTGAAGGATGTGCCTTTGTGGTACGCGGCACTTGTTGCGCTGCGGGATATCCTGATCGTCGTGGGAAGCTCGTTCATAATCAGCCGCCGTAAGGTCGTCGTTCAATCGGTGTGGGCAGGGAAGTGGACGGTAACTTTCATAGCGGCTTATTTGATATTGGCCACGATGAGGATTGACGCCCTCGCGGAAATCAAGATGTTTTTCCTTTACCTCAGCACGCTGTCGCTCTTCGGTTCACTTGCAGTGTATACGTGGATCTACCGGAAATATATGGCGGCAAATGGCTGATGTTCATCAACGGATCCAACTTGCGGTTTAAAATGGGATTTGTCTGTTAATGGGATTGCTCGATCGGTTCAGGAAAGTCAGAGACGGGCTGTCAAGGACACGCTCGACGTTCTCCGACAGGATCACGAAAGTCATATCGAGGAAGACGAGAATCGACGACGAGCTCATCGACGAGATTGAGGAGACATTGCTGTCCGGCGACATCGGCTTTGATGCCACGGGAAAAATTGTCGCGGACATAAGAGCCCGCGTGAAGGCAGAAGGGTATGAGGATTCCGCGATGCTGAAGGACCTTCTCAAGGAGGAGGTAGCAAAATATTTGATCGACCCTGACGGGACCGGACCCGTTCCCGAAAAGCCCCGCGTTATTATGGTCGTGGGCGTGAACGGCGCGGGTAAGACAACGACCGTCGGAAAGCTGTCGTATAATTTCAGGAGCGAAGGGAAGAGAGTGTTGATTGCGGCTGCGGACACTTTCCGCGCCGCGGCGAACGAACAGCTGAAAATCTGGGCCGACAGGGCCGGAGTGGAGATAATTCAGCAGGAACCGGGGACAGATCCCGGCGCAGTAGCCTACGACGCCGTGAGCGCGGCAAAGGCCCGGGGAATCGACGTCGTCCTGATCGACACGGCCGGCAGGCTTCATACCAGGACGAACCTGATGGAAGAACTCAAGAAAATTGCAAGAGTAATCGGGAAAGTCGTCCCCGGTGCACCACACGAAGTGTATCTCGTTCTCGATGCGGTCACCGGCCAGAACGGGCTTGTGCAGGCGCGAATGTTCCTGGAAGCGGCGGGCGTCACCGGAATTGTGCTGACGAAACTGGACGGTACTGCCAAAGGGGGAATTGTGATTGCTATCAGCCAGGAGCTTAAATTACCCGTGAAATATATCGGCGTCGGCGAAGGAATAGACGACCTGCAGCCTTTCGATCGGAATATGTTTGTCGATGCGTTGTTTTCTGAGGCCGAAGAGGAAAATGACGTCCAGGGATCCCCAGCAAAGGGAGCTTAATGGCAAAAATCAAAATACTCTCTGAAGAAATAGCAAGTAAGATCGCCGCCGGTGAAGTTGTCCAGCGACCGGAGTCCGTTGTGAAAGAGCTGATCGAGAACTCGATCGACGCTGGGGCGGAGGCGATCGACATCGAAGTGAAGGATGCCGGAAAGAGCTTCATCAGGGTTACCGACGACGGTGCCGGCATGACCGAGGAAGACGCCCTGCTCGCGTTCGGGCGTCATGCGACGAGCAAAATAGAGACGTACCAGGACCTGGAGAACGTGTCGACGCTTGGATTCCGCGGGGAAGCGCTCTATTCTATCGCTGCCGTATCTCAGGTTGAATTGAAAACGAAGACTGCGGACGAGGATGCCGCGGTTTATCTGCGTCTCGAGGGAGGACGTCAGGAAGAAGTTTCCCGGACGTCCCACGCTAACGGAACGACGATCATCGTGAAGAACCTTTTCTACAACACGCCGGGGAGAAGGAACTTCATGAAAGCGAACCCGACCGAGTTTCGCCATATATACCAGACGGTTTCCAGATACGCCATCGCATTTCCGGAAATCTTCTTCACCCTGCATTCGGGAGATGAAACGGTCCTGCGCGCAAAGTCGGCTACCGTTCGCGAAAGGCTGGACGAGATATTCGGTGAACGATTCACCGATTCGCTGGTCGCCTTCGAGGAAGATTACGATCATTTGAAGGTCAGCGGATTCCTCGGCAAGCCGGAATACACGAAGCGTACCCGCGGCGAACAGTTCCTCTTTCTCAACAAGAGATATGTGATCAGCAAAGCGATAAACCACGCGGCGTTCTCGGCTTATGAAAATCTCATCGACAAAGGCGATTTCCCGTTCTTCGCGATATTCATCGAAATGCCGGCGAATGAGGTCGATGTCAATGTGCATCCCGCGAAACTGGAGGTCAAATTCAGAGACGAGAGAAGTATATACGGAGCGATCCGCTCGGCGACGAGGAGTGCTCTCGTCAAGAGCGACCTCGTGCCTGAAATGGGAATCGCTCCGGACGGCGCAAGGTTCGTCAGCCGTACCACGACCGAATCGTCCCGCGGAGGCATCGTTCCCGTGACGTTCAACTCGAAACCTTCCCAGCGATACATCGAGGACGAGCGCATAGCAGATGCGGTCGATCCGCTTTTTTCATTGAGGTTTCCTCAAAACAGGACCGCCCCCGGAGAATCCGCCGAAATGGAAGGCGGATCTATGGAAGACAGCGGCGACATCATCTACCAGCTGCACAACAAGTATATAATCTCTCAGATTTCTACGGGTCTCCTGGTCATCGATCAGCATGCTGCACACGAGCGGGTGATATATGAAAGAACACTGAAGAGATTCGCCGAGCAGGGTCAGAACACTCAGCAGCTCCTCTTTCCCATCAGCCTGAACCTGGACCCTGCCGACCTCACGATTGTCGAGGAAACGCTGCCCGACCTCAACCTGATGGGCTTCAGCATAAAGATTTTCAGCGGGTCGACCGTTGTGCTGGACGGTGTGCCGGTCGATCTCAAACCCGGGAGAGAGAGTACGATCCTTACGGAGATCATCGAGGATTACAAACGCGACAACGATCTTCGCCTTACTCCCCGTGAGAAGCTCTGCAAGACATACGCCTGCAAAGCCGCAGTGAAGGCGGGAGACTACCTTACTATAGAAGAGATGGAGTCACTCATCGATCAGCTCTTCGAGGCCGAAGTGCCGTATGTTTGTCCTCATGGCCGGCCTGTACTCGTCAAGATCCCGCTCCTGGAACTCGACAAGAAATTCGGAAGGATCTGAGCTCCGCTTATTTCTCCCCGAAATCAGTGGGGCCTATATATATCCCGCAGAGAACCTTGCGAAGGTACTTACGGTCGGATCTACCTTAGCAAGGTACATGTGATTTTCTGGAAGTGAGCCGGTACGCCGAAATCCGCGATTTTGCAACTTTTTTTCCCCTTACTTATATTAAAATTCACCATTTCCCAATTAATGAGCTGATGTAGAATATGTCTGAGACAGTGTCTTTACGCGGAAAGAAGAGAACTCATACTTGCGGCGAGCTTAGAGCGAAGGATATCAACGAGGTAGTCACTCTTAACGGCTGGGTCGACGGGAGGCGCGACCTTGGCGGGATGATTTTCATCGACCTCCGCGACCGCTACGGAAAAACACAGGTTGTGTTCGCTCCACAACACAACCAGGCCGTTTACCAAATCGCAAAGCAACTGAGGAATGAGGACGTGATAGCCGCCGTTGGGAAAGTGGAACGGCGGCCGGACGGCACTGAAAACAAGAGTATGCCCACCGGTGAAGTGGAAGTGCTGGGAGACGACCTCCTGATTCTCAACGAGGCCGAGACACCGCCTTTTCCCATCGAAGATGTCATCGATACGAGTGAAGAACTGCGGCTGAAGTACCGCTATCTCGACCTGAGACGCCACCAGATGCAGAGCAATCTGCAGGTGAGGCACAGGATGGCACAGACAGTCCGACGGTATCTGGACTCGCTTGGTTTTCTGGAGATTGAGACACCATTTCTCATGAAAAGCACGCCGGAAGGTGCGCGTGATTACCTCGTCCCGAGTCGCATCCACCACGGCAAGTTCTACGCCCTCCCACAGTCGCCTCAAACTTACAAACAGATCCTGATGGTGGCCGGCTATGACAGGTACTTCCAGATCGTGAAGTGTTTTCGCGACGAAGACCTTCGCGCGGACCGCCAGCCTGAATTCACCCAGATCGACATAGAGATGTCTTTTGTGCTGGAGGAAGATATTTACCGAATGGCGGAGGGACTGGTGAAGACACTCTTCAAGGAAGTTAAAGGGGTCGACATAACAACGCCTCTTCCCCGGATGAGTTACGAGGAAGCGATGACGAGGTACGGCAGCGACAAGCCCGATCTCCGTTTTGGACTCGAGATAGAGAACGTCACGGAACTCCTGAAAGGATCCCAGTTTAAAGTGTTTGAATCCGGCATCGAGGCCGGAAACCTGATCTGCGGAATGAATTTGAAGGGGCAGGCCGGAGTCAGCAGGAAGCAGGTTGACGAACTGACGGAACTCGCCAAGTCCTGCGGCGCCGCCGGACTGGTCTACTTCAAGGTCGGGGCGGACTCACTCGATTCCCCGACCGCGAAATACTTTTCTAATGAACAGCTGAATGGCTTGCGGGCAAAATTCTCGACTCAGACGGGCGATTTGATACTTGTCGTCACTCAGCCCGCAAAACAAATATTCGGGACATTAGGCCTGTTCCGCCTCGAGCTCGCGAAGAGATTCAGCCTGGTCGATCAAGACAAGGACTCGCTTCTCTGGGTCACGGAATTCCCTTTGTTCGAGTGGTCTGACGATGAGAGAAGATTTGCCGCGATGCATCATCCGTTTACATCCCCGAAGGACGAAGATGTCGCAATAATCGACGAAGGCCTGGCTGAGCAGAAGACGAAGAAAAGATGGGCAAGCGACAATCCGATCGGGAGCGTCCACGCAAGGGCTTACGACCTTGTCTGGAATGGGAACGAAATCGCGGGCGGGAGCATAAGGATCTTTCAACCCGGCCTGCAGCAAAAGATGTTCAACTGTCTCGGCATCTCCGAAGATGAGGCGCAGAAGAAATTCGGATTTCTCCTGGAAGCTTTCAAGTACGGCGCCCCTCCTCACGGCGGCATCGCCTTCGGCTTCGACAGGCTGGTAATGCTTTTTACCGGAAGTAAATCGATTCGAGACGTCATTGCGTTCCCCAAGACAAGCAGCGCGATGTCCCTGATGGACGAGGCGCCGAACGAGGTCAGCCGGGAACAGTTAATGGAACTTCACCTGAAGGTGATCTGATATGCTTATATTCGGCTTGATTCTCCTGATCGGCAGCCAAATGGGATTCAACAATAATAGAACGGACAAAATGGAAGCACTGGGCAAGTTGTCTAATGTAAAAGAAGCGCAGTACCAAGTGATTGCGAACTACGAATCCGGAAAGGCGATGCTCCAGATCTTCAAGCCGGGGATCCTTCATTTCACGCTCGAGCGCGGCGATGAAGCGAGGAAGTCATTCGCGGTCGTCGAATCTCCCGGGAAACTGCCTGACCGGGTTATGGATGTGACCAGGGAGAAAATAGTGGTCAATTTCCCGGACGGTTCGATCCGGTACTCCCCCGAATCGATGAGCCTCAGTTTTCATTCAAAGGACGGAGCAGACCTGCTCGATCTCGACTCCATTGAGTTCAGCGATACCGGATTGACGGCAAAGTTCGACTTTCACGGGGCGAGGAATTTTTACGGGCTAGGTGAGAAAACGCTTCCGTACAACAGGTACGGCAGCCGATGGACGATGTGGAACTCCGATTTCCCGGCGTACGGCGTGAAGTTCGATCCGCTCTACGAATCGGTTCCGTTTCTGCTGAAGGCCGACTCAAGCGGCGCGTACGGGCTCTTCTTTGACAATACATCAAAGTCAAACTTCGACGTCGGTGCGACGCTCCCCGACAATCTGATATACAGCGCAAGGGCCGGTGCTCTTGAGCTCTACATTATCACGGGCAAGAATGCGGCGGACGTAGTGAAAAAACTTGCAGATCTAACCGGCAAGATGCATATGCCCCCGATCTGGTCGCTGGGATACCAGCAGTCGAGGTGGAGTTACTATCCTGAATCCGAAGTACTTGACTTAGCCCGTGGATTCCGAAAGAATAAAATTCCATGTGACGTCATATATCTTGATATCGACTATATGGACGGTTACAGGTGCTTCACCTGGAGCCCGAAGAATTTCCCGACGCCGGTGAGCATGCTCGATACACTCCACGACAAGGGATTCAAGGTCGTCACCATCATCGATCCTGGGATAAAGGAAGACAAAGGATATGGAGTCTACGACAGCGGTGTGAAAAAAGACGTCTTCGTCAAAATGCCGAACGGGAAATATTTCGTCGGCAGGGTATGGCCCGGCGATTGCGTGTTCCCGGATTTCTTCAACAAGAAGACGAGACAGTGGTGGGGCGAGCAATACAAGTCGCTTCTGAGGTTCGGCGTGGATGGTTTCTGGAATGATATGAACGAGCCCAGTGTGTTCAATACCCCCAACAAGACTTTCCCGCTCGATGCGGTGCACGTGCTCGATGACGGTACCGCGATGCATTACGAAGTCCATAATGCCTATGGGATGCAGATGGCCCGCGCAACCCGTGAAGGGCTTGAGAAGCTCGAGCCGGACAAGCGGCCGTTTGTCCTGACCCGTGCGAATTACGCCGGCGGGCAGCGTTATGCCGCAATGTGGACGGGCGACAATTTTGCGAGCTTCGCCCATCTTAAACTCGCCCTCGCAATGTATCTCAATATCGGCGTCAGCGGCCAGCCGTTTGTAGGAAGCGACGTCGGAGGATTTGTCGGGAACCCAAGCGCGGAATTGTTCACTCGATGGCTGGAACTTGGAACGTTCACACCTTTCTTCAGGACACACAGCGTCAAAGATTCCAAGCCCCGCGAGCCCTGGGCTTTCGGTCCGGAATTTACCGCCATAAACCGACGGATAATCGACAGGAGATACAAGATGATGCCTGAGGTTTACACGGCTTTCAGGAACGCCCATGAGAGCGGGCTCCCGATAGTCAGACCGCTTTACCTGGATTTTCCTGAAGACACTGAAGCCTATAAGATCTCGAATGAGTTTCTGTTCGGGAGCAAACTTCTAGTCGCTCCCGTTCTGGATTCAGGCGTCGTTAAAAGAGGCGTGTATCTACCACCAGGCAATTGGGCAAGCATTTATGACGGGCTGGAGATTCCGCAAGGATGGCACGAGGTTGTCGCGCCGCTCGGTGAGACGCCGGTGTTCGTGAAGGAAGGAACGATCCTCTTCACACAGAGTCTGATTCAATCTACAAGTGAGCAGGCAGACACATTGTTTCTGCGGGTCTATGGTCGAGAATCGGCGGCAGGCGATGCATATTTTGACGACGGGCACTCTCTTGCATATCGGGACGGTGACTTCTTAAGTCTCGGTGCGACGTTCAAAAGTGACGGCACCGCCGGGAAATTCGAGTTTAGCGCATCTGGCGGGTACACGCCCGGCTATAAGGAATTGGCGGTGCAACTGGCTGTGACAGGCTCCAATTCCTTTACCAGCGCTATTGCTGTGACGCGTGACGGGCAGAGAGTGATCGGCGTGATCTCGCATCCCCGGCAGGGACTAATGCAGGCCACCTTCCCGTTCAATCTCTCGATTACCACAATACACCTAAAGTAAAGGTGAGATTCTTTGCCGACTCCGGGCGGAAGAGTCCTTTCAAATGAGTAATATGGCATGTCGTGGCTCGTGCCAGCTGGCCGGTTGGGGCGAAGCATCCAATATTGGCGCCCAATCTGGAAGCTGAGGGCTTCTGTGGCAAGTTGTGAATCACAAGAGAGCGTTTTCAGAGGTATTACAAAGATGGCTGGCCATGTTACGTTTTTGTATTCAGTTCCACTAATCTCTCCAGACAGGCCACATTCTAAGGCAAAATGGGCATTAATTTGCGGCACGCTGATTGACAAATTGTCAGTGATCATGACAATCAACAACAATACAAAGTCTTTGAAAGGTTTCTCCGTCAAGCCGGAGGTTCAACGAGATTCTCAAAACAATACAATTCGCAGGAGGATTGAAATGAAAAACTCAATGCTAGTTGCGGCGATGGTTCTTGGTCTTGCCGGGTCGTCGTTCGCACAGATGAGCGGATCTCAACTTATTAATGTCGACGTGAGCATATTGAAAGCTCTGACAATTACGGCCTACGGAAATGCAAGCTTCGGGAGCACATATGCCGGCGTCGGCTCGATTACGCTCACCCCTGCAACTCCTGGGAGCGGTCAAACTGCCGGCAAGTTTGCCGTGAACGGTGAACCGGGACGGACGATTACTGTAAGCTACTTATACGCATCGCCCAGCGTTACGGGTGCTACGGTCGTATACACGCCCAGCATTGTCGGCCTTAATACCAACACGCAGGCTAGTGCAACAACGTTTGGGTCGAGCGTCTCTCTTGATGCAACGACGGGCGATTATTACTTCTGGGTTGGCGGTACTATGACCGGCATTTCCGCCTCCGCCCAAAGCGGGACTTACAACGGTACATTCACACTTCAGATCGCCTATTAGTGAAGCCTGAGGCATTCCTCCTGTGGCTCAGTTCTTATCCGGCATGAAATCGACTGAAGAAGGCTTAGCCATTCGGTTAAGCCTTCTTTCTTTTCGCGATGGCAGTATGTTCCGCGCCAATCAGCAGATGCGCTTGTCCGCGAATTTGCAGATGGACCCTGCGGCTGAGACAGCGCCGAATTTTGGAGACCCTTCCTTCTTTATGGTGCTTCCGGCAGAGATGGTTTATCTTACAGGCCACCTTTTGAGCCAGGTGGATTCAAGGTGTCAAGCATGAAATGGATGGTTCAATCAGTTTTCCTTTTGATGCTTTCCTTCAGCGTCAATGAGGCAATGGCGCAGAATCCGACCATGACGATCACGCAGGATCTTTCGTTTGGCACCAATATTACGGGTACCAGGACCATAGCTTACAATGCTTCGACAGCCGCGGCATTCTCGATACAGTTTCCAAACTATAGCCAGTCAGGCACTTTATCGCTGACATTCATTTTGCCGAGTGATTTGACGGACGATGCCGGTGACAACTTGCCTATCTCCTTTGCGGCAAATTCAGCCGCATACCACGTCGGTGTGAACAGCACGAGGGGTGCAACCACATTTAATCCTAACAATGGTTTGAACGGCACATTGGGTCGGGCAGCCCACACTGATTATTTCTGGCTCGGGGGGACCGTCACTCCGGGGATCAACTACACCGCGTCGACATATACAGGCACAATAACCGTCCTTGCAGTTGTCACGATCGGCACTCAACAGTACAACGCCAGCCAGACGATAACCGCCACGGCAACTCTTACAGGAAACGTCTCCATGTCCGTAACCGGATCGCTCGATTTCGGATTGGTTGTTGCCGGGACTACGCCTCCGTCCTTGAGCGCTCAAAGCGGGACCGCACCATCGATCACCACCAGCGTCACGCATGGCGGCGGCGGTCAAATCACTGTTACGTACTCTCCTAGGACCGTTTTGAATGACCCGTATGGCAATACGCTGACTTTCACACCGAGCCTTTTCGGCTCGAACGTTGCCGGAAACCAGGCCGGAGCCACTGCCGTCACTTCCGGTTCCAGTTTGACCCTAAGCGGACGGCGGAACCAGACGGGGTACTACTATTTCTGGCTCGGAGGCGCTTTGAACCCGGTTCCTAACGGCCAGCAACCTGGGACTTATTCAGGAAACTTTGTACTATCCGTGACCTATCCGTGAGGCGGCGACAAATTGAGGTGCAACTTAATATTCGTTAAATTACGGCCATGAAAAAGAAACTATCCGCGTTGCTTATCCTGCTGCTCGTGTCAACCGTTCGGGCACAGGTCATTGTGGCACCGACTATTCTCTTCATGAGCGACCAGTCGCGCTACGGGACGTTCATCGTGATGAACCGGTCAAATACTCCGCAGGAAATCTCGGTTTCCTTCAAGTTCGGATTCCCGGAATCCGATCAGCAGGGGAATATCAGGATGCAATATGACGATAGCCTGATGGCTTCGAAGCATTCATGTGAGCCGTGGTTGAAAGGTTTTCCACAGAAGTTCATAATTAACCCTGGCCAACAGCAGGTTGTCCGCCTCCTTGTGTCTGCGCCCTCGGGTATCCCGGATGGCGAATACTGGACCAGGCTCATCACGAGCTCAACACCACAGGCAAAGGCCATCGACACGGTCAGTACGGGCATCACCGCGAATATCACTTTTGTGCTCCAGCAGGTCACGACCGTTATTTATAAGAAGGGTTACGTCAACACGACCGTCGATATCCCGGAGATCCGAACGTTACCGGATTCCTCGTCGATGAATTTACTGGTACAGGTGTCCCGTGGCGGCAATTCGCCTTTCTTCGGGAAGATGTCGGCTGTAGTTAAAGACCGCGCGGGGAACATTGTATATTCCGGTCAGGAGGTATTGGCCGTCTACCCAAGGAGCATGGTAATAAAATTCGCGATGCCTTTGTCCAAATTGCCCAGCGGGAGGTACACTGCAATTTTCACCCTGGATTCCGAAAGAAATGACATCCCGGGAGACGACCTGCTAAGGGTACCGTCGATAAACAAGACGTTCACTTTCAGTATCGAGTGATCGCTCGTCGGACTCACCGATTGTCAGGTTAAGGAAACGCCGAACAAAGGTTGGTATAAAGAAACACGCGGGAATAAAAATCTGCGCTCGAAGGTTCTTCATTGCAGGGCTCCTCTTTACGTCGCTCGTCGGCTCCGGTAAAGCTACGGCGCAGACGATTTCCGGGAATCCGGAAACACAGGACATCTATCTCTCTTTTACGTTCAGCGGGCTGGTAAACACGGTCGTAACCGCGGTTTATTACCGGGACTCTGTCTATGTACCCATCAGCGCGGTCTTCAAGCAACTCAGGGTTGACTACTCCGTCGATATGCGTTCAAAGACCCTCAAGGGATTTTACGTAAAGCCTTCAGACAGATACGACATAGATTTCGCTGCAGGGGTTGCCCGCGTCGGCGAGCGCGAGATCAGATTCGATACCTCTAAAGTTATCGTGGGACAACTGGATTTCTACGTCCTACCGTCTTTCTTCAACGACGTTTTTGGCCTCAACTTCAATGTCGATTTCAATTCGCTTTCCCTCGTGCTCAATACTAATCAGGATTTACCGGTGGTGGAGGACTACCAGCGACAGGTGCGCAGGAATTATATGTTGATTTCTCCGGAGCAGAACATCCTTCAAGCTCCTCTGGCGTATCCGCGCGAACATTCCTTGTTGAACGGAGGCATTCTCGATTATTCTCTCACTGCCTTTAACGACGGCGGCGCGTCGGCTTACAACTACCAGCTGACAGGCGGTGCCGAAATTCTTGGAGGGGAAACGGAAGGAACTCTGCTCGGAACCGAATCAAACGGTAATTCCAGCCTATATTCCAGCAGCCTTGCCTGGAAGTACACCTTTGATTCGACTGTCTACATTACGTATGCGGGACTTGGAAATCTTTATTCGGACGGTCTCACTCAATTCGGGTTTCGGGGTGCCCAGGTGTCGAACGAGCCTCTTACCGTGAGAACCCTCTTCGGTAAATATATCGTGGATGCGAACACAAATCCCGGCTGGGATGTGGAACTTTATCTCAACGGCCAGCTCGTCGGCTACAAGAAAGCCGACTCCGGCGGACGTGCTTTTTTTTCCATTCCGCTGGTATACGGTACCTCCTACATACAGCTCAAGTATTACGGTCCTAACGGCGAGTTTCGCGAGAGCGACAGGAGACTCCAAATTCCGTTCACCTTCGTCCCGGCCGGACAAGTGAATTACACTCTCGGCGGTGGAAAGCTCAACAACAGCGACTATGATTTCTTCTCGGGGAATGTCATTTTCGGCCTTACCGACTGGATGAGCGATAAGATCGGCATTGATTATGTCGACAACCCACTGTTTTCAAAACCGCTTATTTACAATTCCTTGTCGCTGCGATTTGGACCGGAGTACGTACTTAGCATAGATGCCGCTCCGTCGGCGTTCTACAGGTCGACTTTTAACGCTTTATACGCCTCACAGGCAGCTTTTGACGTGATATACACCCATTTCAGCCAGAACCTTCTCTACAACCCGAGTGCATTGGACCAGGAGTTACAGGGCGATGTTTACCTGCCGTTCTCGATCGGGAACAACGGAGTGAACTTCAGATTGGCCGGCAGCGCCGAACAAGATGCGAGCGGACAAAGCTCGTACAGCTATTCCGGATATTTGTCCGCCGGCCTCTCGCAGTTCAACGCTTCCGTCGGCTATCTGAGATCCATCATCGATTACGGCGGGGGAGCAATTTTCCAGAGCTACAGCTTCACCGGCACCCTGCTTTACTCCTTGTTCTTCCAGCAGGGTGCTTTCGATTTTCTGAACGGCACGCTGATCAATACGACAGCGAGGTACGGCGTGCTGAAAAATTCCCTGGACGATATATCTCTGCAGCTTTCCAAGAATGTGCTCCGGTATATTCGGGTTGCCGTCTCGGCGGATCGGGATTATATCAACAAGTCGACAAATTTCAATCTGCAAATCATTGCCGACCTTCCATTCACACGATCGACGACCAGCGCGCAGATTCAAAATGGATCAGACTCGTATACCCAGAACCTGAGCGGTTCAATAGGTTTCGACAGCTATTACAGGCGCTTCCTCTTCAATAATCTTGAATGGGTCGGTAACTCCGCCGCCTCAATGAGGATGTTCGTCGACGCTAACGGAAACGGGAAATACGACCCGGGCGAACAAGTCATCAAAGACGGCGAGATAACACTCAGACAGGCTGTTGCCACCGAAACATCCAAAGACGGCATCATACGGCAGTGGAATCTTCTTCCATACACTCAGTATACCGCGGATGTCGATTTGAGTTCGATCAGAAATCCGCTCTGGATACCGAAGCAGAAATCGTTTTCCTTCATCACCGATCCGAATTCCTACAAACGAGTTGATGTGCCGTTCTTCGTCGGAGGAATCGCAGAAGGTACGGTTCTCCACCAGGAGGGGGAGAACCTGAGCGCTGTTGCAGGCTTGACACTTGATATCAAGTCGCTTACTGACGGCTCGACGAAGACGGTTTCTGTCTTCAACGACGGCAGCTTCTACTATATGGGCTTGCCGCCGGGTGAATATGAGGCGCGGGTCGACTCCGCTCAGCTTTCAGTGCTGGGCGTCTACTCGGATCCGCCGGTTTTGGATTTCAAAGTGAAGGCCACCAAGGAAGGCGACTTTGTTGAAGGCCTCAAGATCAGGTTGAGAGACAAAGGGACAATTGCGGCTCCTGTGAAAACCGAAGCCCAGGCCCATCTCCATGCCGGCAAACCGGAGAAGTACATCGTTCAGCTCGGTGCCTTTACAGTGTCTGACCGTGCGGCCAGGTTGGCTAAGTGGGCAAGGATCAGAACAGGGCAGATACTTGAGGCGAAGTTCAACCCAAGATCGCATCTGTATGTTGTGCAAACTGACACGTTCGACACGAAGAAAACCGCTCTCGAAAGGCTGGATATTTTTATGAACAAGTTCGGATTCTTCGACGCATTCGTCAGCTCGACACTCGACACGAATTCACATTATCTGTTTTCCGTTCAGCTTGCAGCCTTCAAGTCGATGCGGATAGCGTCCGTGTTTCAAACCCGAATAAAGCGGGAAACTGGTTTCTCCACCACCATCCAGTTCAAAAGGTCGACCCGTCTCTTCTCGGTTATGGAGGGTCCTTTCAGATCTGAGCCTGAAGCACAGAGCATGCTGGACCAGCTGAAGGCGAGACGTGACTGCCGCGAAGCGTTTGTAGTCATAAGCGGGGAACGGGATCTTCCGCATATGTACACCGTCGTCCTCGGCAGTTTCAAGCGGGAATACGAAGCGTTCTGGTTCGCGAATGCTTTCCGTTGGCGCACCGGACTGATAGCCTTCGTGGGGTTCGACAGCGAAAGAATGGAATTCAATGTCTTCACGCCGAGTTTCAGGACCGATGAGGAAGCCGCAGCAGCCCTCGAAAAGATTAAGTCATTCGGAGGCTATAATGCTGCGCAACTCATTTCGCTGCCGTAGAGCGATCTTTTCTTCAGATAGGTAATCCTTTACCTCAAAGAAGTAAAGTACTTCTTCCCGCCAAACCGGAAACTTTTACCTGCCGCCTGAATGTTCGGACGCGCTTTCAGTATGTCGGTCTTGATGTAAGTGGCAGGAATGTTGGCGGTTATGGCGACGCAAATTAGATTTCTCCCTTCAGACGGGTTCGGCATTCCGTTCGCAGGTTTGATGACGGAAGCTAATGAAAAAAACGAGGAACATATCATTCCTGCTTGCCTTGGCTCCGCTAATTTTTTATGCGACGCTGACGAAAGCTCAGGTGACGGCTACGGCCACGGTGACATTGACCGTCGTTTCCGCCGCTGGAATGAATTTCACTCCCGCATCGAAGTTGAAGACCACCTCCTCCATAATCAGGTGTGGAGCGGCGTCTGAAAACCAGGGGGTAACTTTTTGTAGCTCAGAAAACGCGATGGTCCAATTGAATTCCTCCAGCTCCAACCCTATTAAATTGGACCTCCAGGAAGGTCAGGTACGGACATTCAGCGCCGGAGAACTGAAGAAGGTCTCAAGCGTCGAGATAATCTATCTCGGGAGTTGAAGTCGCGAGTCGGTGGGCTGACCGGGTTTTACCTCGTGAAATTTCTGTAATTTGATCTTACCTCTTCGTAACACACATTCCAACGCAGCTCCCTGTTGACCTCAATTACGGCTCGATTTACGCGAACTGAGCGGCACGAATCATGCACTATTTGGTTCGATGGAAGAGCACGTTATGACATCTGACTTCTTCAGGGTTTTCGAAACGGTCAGGATACCCCTGGTTATAACCGATTCGAAGCTGTCGCTTATTTACGCGAATCGTTTTGCATTGGAGGTATTGCCGCTCAGGTTCGAGAAAGGAACGAGACTGGAAGTCGAGAGTTTCCTCCAGCATGAAGACTCCATCGCCTTCGAGAACATGATAGCTGAGTGCAGGGACCGCGGGGAAAGCCTGGGCACTGTCAAGCAAAGAGGGATCGACAAGTATTACAAAGTGAAAGCGTATAACCTGAGAAATCGAGATAGTGAAATTGTATTCCACTTCGAAGATGTCTCGCAATCGAGAATTCTCGAGGACCAGTTGTACGAACATCTCGTGGACTTGTATAGCCAGCTTGAAACACAGGAGCGCGAGATAGCCGACCTGAAGGCTATACTTCTTCGTTCGAGCGAAAACTGACTTTCATATCCTGCCCGCCGGAAAGTCTCACACACTCTCGCTGATCACGTCGCCGCAAGCCCTTCAAAGCATTCCTTGAACACCTTCTCACGGTCTGCACGCGGCAGAGTACGGTTTATTAACGGGTAAAGTATCAGCTCTTCCTTTTTGTTGTGGACGGCCAGCTTGGCTGCCAAAGCATCTATGTTTTCAAGCAGCGCCTTCTCGCCGACGCGACCATCCGGAATCCGAATCAGCGAAGTGATTTCTCGGTGCTCTTCGATCATCACGTGGACCGGGCCCATCTGGTTGTCGGATGCCTGTTCCCCGAAAGCGGGGAACAGGACGGTCTCCTCCAACTCGATATGCTTCAGAAGCTGCCTTTTGACCTTCGAGTAGAACAGCTTGGCTTTCTCAATATCCCCACGCGAATTCCGTGCGAGCGTTATGTTCAGGTCGATTCTCTTGTGGTCGTTTTCAAACAGAGACCACACATCGGCTTTCTTTTTCTCCGCCTCGATCTGGTGGGCTTCGTCGATGAGTGCCTGAAGTTCCTGCTGCGAAATCTTCGCGCTTATCCTCGGCATGAGAGTGTTTTCTTCTTCG
The DNA here is from genome assembly GCA_021789755.1 of Bacteroidota bacterium. GTDB lineage: Bacteria > Bacteroidota > Ignavibacteria > Kryptoniales > JAKASW01 > JAKASW01. The sequence goes on along the minus strand of JAJYJD010000019.1, from coordinate 848 downwards.
TTAAAATGCTTTTCGAGGAGTGCCATGAAATTTCTTGATTCCGAATCGAGAGCATTCAAGTCGCCCCTGCCGAAAGAAGTGCCTACTACATCGAGGCTGTGCTTTATCTCCTTGTGTTCATGAATCATGTGGTTCACAAAATCGGTATCGTCGTCGGCGGTATAGAGCGTTACCTCTTCTGCCTCGGCATGGGAAACGAGGTATTCCTCGCAATAGGAGACCAGCAGCGAAGCATCGGCGGGGTCCACCTTCATCCGCTCTGCAAGGGCTCTTATTGTCCCTATCAGTTTTTCGTGGTGTGCATGTAGTTTTTCGGTTGGTGTCATGTCCGCTCCTTTACTTATAATCAGGTTGATCGATTTGGCTGCTTCCTGCCGACCGGCTCTGTAGTGAAGCGTTCTCTGTTGCCTGAACAACGTCGCCGATCGGTTCGTTCAGGCCGAAATGCTTGTGGATGATCTCGCCGGCGTCATTCAGGACCGTAATTTGGCTCGAGTGTATGAAGCTGCCGTCGGCTTGCATCTTGAATTCGACTCCGAGCATCTCGGCCAGGGTCCTTATGTCCGCCCTTTTTCCGGTCAGCAACTCCCACGAGCCGTCATCAAGCACGCGCTGCTGTGCGAGACTGTGCAGCTTTTGAGGCGTGTCGCGCGCGGGATCAAATGAAACCAGGACAAACACTGCCCGGTTTTTAACTTCGGCCGACAGGGAAGCCTCAACTATTTTCATGTCGTTTATCGTCACGGGACACGCGTAAGTGCAGTGCGAGTAGAACATGGCCAGTACTACCGGCCTATTTTGAAAATGTGATAACTGTACACGGTTGCCATCCTGGTCGGTCCATTCTG
>JAJYJD010000279.1 GCA_021789755.1 Bacteroidota bacterium | reverse complement strand
CTCCCGTTGAGAATTTCTGTGTCAGAAGAAAATGGATCGCCTCGAGCTCATCCAGGTAATGGATCCACGGAACCCATTGCTTACCCGAACCGAGCACGGTGCCGAACAAAAGTCTATAGGGCATTGCCAGCTTTGGCAGCGCTCCGCCGTTTGAAGCGAAGACAACTCCTGTCCTGATGACGACTCGCCGGACACCGAAAGCCTCCACTTCCTTCGTGGACTCTTCCCACCTCCCGACCACATCCGCGAGAAAACCGTCGCCGGCGGGTGACGTCTCATCGAGGATATCATCGCCACGCGAGCCGTAGAGCCCTACCGCTGATGCCTGAATGAGTACACCAGGCTTTCTTGAAAGGGAGGCGACGACGTCCGTGACGAGCCTTCCGGCGGCAAGCCGGCTCTCGATGATCCGCTTCCGCTTCGAGGCGGTCCAGAGCGACGAGCCGATGTTTTCACCGGCAAGGTTTACGATTGCGTCAATTCCGTCGAGCTCTTTGAGGAGAACCGCCTTGTTATCCGCAGACCATCTCAATGTCCTGACCCTTTTGTCGAACTCAAGTTCTGCCTGCTGCGAATTTCGAGATAACACTATTACTTCGTGCCCGTTCGCGAGGAGGAGTTCCGTCAGGCCCTTTCCTATGAAACCGGTTGCGCCGGTGATTGCTGTCTTCATTTGGACACCGGAACTTTCTCGTTGACGATCTTTTCGTGAACAATTTTGATATCGGAGATATCGTCGGACAGGTGGTCGCATTTCAGGCGACCCTTGAAACGGACCGGTAAGTCGCAGCCTCCCACGATCGTTATAGCTCCGACTTTCTTTGCGGCGGCAACGATCTTATTGTTGACGTCGAGGACGAAGCTTCTCTCGTTTTCTATAATATCCGCGCTGACAGCGACGAGGTCGGGTTTCCTGATCTGAATGAAAGCCACCAAGTCTTCGGTCGGTATGTCCGGTCCGAGATGATAAACTTTCCATCCCTCCGATGTGAGGTAGCTCGCGACACATGTGATGGCAATGTCATGTATCTCACCTTCGTAACATGTCACGATCGCCATTAATCCGTTTGGCTCCTTGACATATAGCTCCGACTGGAAGCGGAAGAGCGCCGATTTTATGGCTTGAGTGGCAAGGTGTTCGCTGTCCACTCCGAGCTCGCCGCTTTCCCACCCGGCGCCGATCTCAACGAGAGCGGGGAAGAGGAGCTGCGTATAGAGCAGAATGATATCCGGTTGGGAAACCACCCCTGTGCGCATGAGCCTCAGCACCTCGTGCGAGTCCCCCTGCAGAGCGGCCTCCTTGAGGCGGGGGACCAGTATGTCCACGAATCCGGCGCTGAGATGAGCCTGCTCGTCTTTCTTGTCGAATTCCGCCAGTGAAAGGGACGGGACGCTCATCTGGTTCTCGTGAATGAACTTGAGGACGCTCCTTACCGGAAATTTCCGGTGGCCCCCTCTGGTCTTGGCACATTCGATATATCCGCTGTCCGCCCATCTTTTGACGGTGGACTCGTTGACCGAGAGCATTTCGGCCAATTCCCGCGTTGAGTAGCTATTCTTCATTTGGGTCGTTATTCCTGTTTTGCACGTTTTGCACGATTAAGATAGTATGACGGAACTCGTTTGTCAAGAGGGGAAGGGATTAATTTCGTGCTAAGTCGCCGGATATGCGAATGCGGCGCCGAAAAGATGAATCGCCGTCTGGACCAATGTAAAGCCCCGCTCTTCAGAGCGGGGCGCATAGGGAAGTGGGGCGACCGGACCGTTTCGACCGTTTGTCCGATCAGGTTTCGGGCCAGGTAATCAAAATGCGTAGCCTATGCCTGCCGCCAGGGAAGTGGTAAGAAATGATTGGCTGTAATTTCTTAGGTCTCGCCCGCGCGAATCGAAGAATAGCGAGTGAAGATAGCGAAGCTTGAGCGAGTAATACCAATAGAACCCTCCGCCGTAGTTCTTGTTGAAAGGTACTCTTGCTGTCGCAACACCGTGCGCACCAAGACAGTAGGAGTTCACTCTATCTTCTATACTTCCATATGGTATATCGACCGTCCGACTGTCCGTGGCGAAAGAAGGTCCCAGTCCCAGTTGCAGCCATTTATTGCAATCATATCTTAGTCCGATATCTGAGGAGAGCTCATAGAGTGCGACTCTTCCGTCGAAGCTGCTTACCGTTCCGGGCCCGCCAAATGAATAGTAGAATACCATGGGGTGGTTCGCATGGCACACGTCATACTGAAAGTCAAAAGCGAGTTCGCGTCTGTTACCGAGGGATATGCCTATTGAAGTATTTACTCCATAGAGATAGGTAAGTTTGCCGCTTTGAAGGAGCGGCAGCTCGTTTTCCGAATTGAAGGCATACACGCCGCCGACAACTTGAGCTGCAGCGCGGAAGCGTGTTTGCGATTTGACAGACGAGGGGAGTGAAGTCGCAAATATAGTGAACACCACAAACGCAATCTTGACTCGCATCATCCGCTCACGATGAATTTCTTGCTAATATCCATGACGGCTCTGCCTGATTCGGGAATTGCGATGAATCTGTAGAAGTAAACGCCGGATGGATAAGCAGCCGTGCTCCAGGTAATCCTATAGCTGCCGGCATTCTCGGTCGTATCTACCAACGTACTCATAATAGTATGGTAACTGTTGCTGACCGTCAACGTGACATGCGAGCGGTTCGGAATGTTGTAGCTCACATTCATGTCTGTTCCTGAACTCGGACTCACAGGCGAAGATCTGCATCCCGAAAGAAACATTGTAATAACCGCTGCGATGACGACTCTATCCGCAAGCCTTTTTCTGTCAGTTATCACCCATTGCTCCACAATAGTATGAAAATATGCAAAAGAGTAACGCCGCCTGATGGGAGTGTCAAGGCATAGGCTAACACCCGGTGAAATGGCGCGAGGCTTAACGAGGCTTCATTTTCCTCTGTGAACTCTGTGTCTCTTGTGTTTAAATTTAATAAGGGAGTGCATATGATAAGTGATACCGCGAAGAAGAAGCTGAGAGAAATTTTCGGGAAGGTCAGTATCCTCGATTCCACGGAGGACAGGATCGCTTATTCCTACGACGGAACGCCGCTTCTCAGCTCGCTCCCCGAACTTATCGCGATCCCCGCGTCTGTCGATCAGCTGAGCCAGCTCATGAAACTCGCGAACGAGGAGAAGTTCTCCATCGTGCCGCGCGGCTCCGGAAGCGGCCTGAGCGGAGGATCGATACCATCGGAGAATTCGGTCGTTCTCCTCATGAACCGGTGGGACAAAGTCATCGAGCTCGACAAGAATAATCTCACGGCCTGGGTCGAGCCAGGCGTGATTACCGGAAAATTCCAGTCGTTTGTCGAGTCGCAGGGACTCTTCTATCCTCCCGATCCCGGCAGTTCCCAGATTTGCACGCTCGGCGGAAACGTTGCCGAGAACGCCGGCGGCCTGCGAGGATTGAAGTACGGCGTCACCAAGAATTACGTCCTCGGATTCGAGGTCGTTCTCCCGAACGGCGACGTGATGCGCATCGGCGGGAAGAATATGAAGGACGTCGCGGGATATAATCTCAAGGATGTGCTGATTGGGTCTGAAGGCACGCTCGGGATTTTTACGAAGATACTGTTGAAACTCATTCCCCTTCCAAAGGCGAGCAAGACTCTTCTCGCTTTCTATGATTCCATAGCCGGCGCCGCCGAGACTGTGTCGGCAATAACTGCCGCGAGGATATCGCCGGCAATGCTGGAGTTTCTCGACAACCCGACCATACGCGCGGTCGAGGATTTTACGCATCTCGGACTCGACACGAATACCGGCGCGATACTTCTCGTGGAAGTCGACGGGCCGCGGTCCGCGGTTGAAGAAGATTCCGCGGCAATTGAAGCCATCTGCAGGAAGTCCGGCGCGAAAAGCGTTCGCGTCGCCAGGGACGAGGCGGAAAGCACGAAACTCAAGGCGGCCAGGAAGTCGGCTTTCACCGCGCTCGCGAGGATAAGGCCGACGACGATACTCGAAGACGCAACAGTTCCGAGGAGCGAACTGACGACAATGGTCAATTTCATAAACGGCACTGCGAAGAAACATGACATACAGATCGGCACCTTCGGACACGCTGGAGACGGCAATCTCCATCCGACGGGTCTGACCGATGAGCGCGACAAAGCGGAAATAAAGCGTACCGAAGACGCCTTTGAGGAGATATTCCGGAAGGCAGTCGATCTCGGCGGAACGATAACGGGCGAGCACGGCGTCGGCCTCGCGAAAAGGAAATTCCTCGAGTCGCTTTACGACACACCCTTTATCAAGCTCATGAGGACTACGAAGGAGATGCTCGATCCCAATTTTGTGCTGAACCCGGGAAAGATTATATCTGTTAGTCCGCGCTGCGAAGGGGCGCTCCCGAAGAGCAGGGAACAAATCGAACGGATAACGGCGAAGATGGACAACCCCTCAGAGGCTTATTTCTGATGAGAGTCGGCCGTACTTATAAAAAATCTGTCATCCGGCTTATACAAACGAAAGAAGACGTATGATGGAAATCTCCGACGACCTGCTGACTCAGTGCATGCATTGCGGGTTGTGCCTGCCGGTCTGCCCGACATACGTCCTTACGGGACTGGAGCGAAGCTCGCCACGCGGACGGATCCGGCTCATGAAGAGTGTAATGGACGGGACGATACCCGTGTCAGAGACGTTCAAATACGAAATGGAATTTTGTCTCGACTGCCAGGCTTGCCAGACGGCATGTCCTGCCGGGGTGAAATACGGCGAGCTGGTCGAATCGGCCAGAATATTCATCGAATCGGGGGAGAAAGGTTTCAGTGCGAAGCGGTTCATTCTT
>JAJYJD010000278.1 GCA_021789755.1 Bacteroidota bacterium | reverse complement strand
CATCCTTGTCGACTCCAACGGCAGAATTACTTTCGCGAACACGCGCGCGGAGATGATGTTCGGCTTCAAAGCAGAAAAGCTGATGGGAAAACAGCTGGGGGATCTCGTCCCCGAAAAGTTCAAACAGCTCCATGAGGCTCATGTGGGACGCTACATCGGCCAGCCGCACTCCCGAGCGCTGGGTACCGGCGTGGAGCTTTACGCGAAGCGAAGCGACGGGACTGAATTCCCGGCAGACATAATGCTCTCACCCTTGAAGACTGACGATGAAGTATCGGTCCTTGCTATGATCAGGGACATCACGGAATCCAGGCGGGCCGAATCCGCGCTTCGCGACAGCGAAGAACAATTCAGAGGTATCTACGAAAACTCCCCGGTGTCCATCTTCAATGTTAACACAGATGGACACATATTCAGGTGCAACCAGGCCACGACAGCACTTCTTGGATATAGCGTGGCTGAGCTCCAGAGTATGCACTTCAACGATTTTACGCACCCCGAAGACAGGGAAATCGGGCTGCATGTGATGAAGCAGTTACTATCAGGGACTATCGATCTTGTCAAGATCGAGAAGAGATACGTTACGAAAAGCGGCGAGACCATCCGTGCTCACCTGACCGTCTCGGCGGTCCGCAACAAAGACCGAAGCATAAGGTATCTGATTTCGATTCTGCAAGACACAACGCAATGGTGGCAAGCGCAAGAACTTCTTCGCCGGTCGGAAGAACAATATAGAAGTCTGGTCGACAACGCACGTGATGCAATCTACACTCTGTCTTCCGACGGCATCCTTCTTACTCTTAACCCTGCCTTTGAGATCCTGACCGGCTGGAAAAGAGAAGAGTGGCTGGGGAAACGCTTTGCGGATTTGATACATCCCGACGAGAGGACGCGGGCAGTCAATTCGTTCAGTAGAACATTGGCCGGGGAAATGGTGGAGGTCGTCCAATACAGGGTATTGAGGAAATCCGGCGATTATGCCGTCGGAGAATTCAATACGACAAAACTGGTGCTCGAGGACGGCACTGCCGGCGTGCTCGGCATCGCAAGGGATGTGACTTCCCTGATAACTATGGAAGAACAATTGCGCCAATCGCAGAAAATGGAGAGTATCGGCACGCTTGCCGGCGGAATTGCCCACGATTTCAACAATATTCTTGGGATCATTGTCGGCTATGCAAGCTTGATATTGCGATCGGCTGGCGAAGACGAACGGCTCGAAAGGAATATTCAATCGATCCAATCTGCCGCGCAGCGCGGCGTAAGCCTGGTTCGCCAACTTCTTATGTTTGCGAGGAAGCAGGAACGCCTTCTTCAGACCGTCGATATCAACGACCTGGTGATCGATATCTACAGGATGATAAGCGAAACGTTTCCGAAGGCGGTATCGGTAAAATTGAAGCAGGGCAAAGAGGACCTTGTGGTGTACGGTGACCAAACCGAGATCCATCAGGCCGTTCTGAATTTATGCGTCAATGCCCGTGACGCGATGATAGAACGCACCGACGGCAAACTCCCCGGTGGAATATTGACAATTGCCACTTCCTCCGTCGAAGGCAAGACTGTCAATGCCAAACACACCGGGGGTACCAGCGATGAGTATGTCCGAATTGCCGTGTCCGACACTGGAATCGGGATGGATGAGGCCACGCGGGCGAGGATATTCGAGCCTTTCTTCACCACTAAGGAGAGAGGAAAAGGGACCGGGCTCGGTCTCTCCACAGTGTACGGAATCGTCAGCGCGCAGAACGGATATATCGAGCTATCGACCGAACCTGGCGTAGGGAGGACTTTTGCGGTTCTGCTTCCTTTATGTAAACCGACCGATTCAAATCTTGCTGCGACGTCGAAACAATCGGCAGAGTCTCTCGAGGGTAATGAAACGATTCTTGTAGTCGAAGACGAAGCCGGCCTGCGTGATCTCCTGTTCGACATACTCACGAGCCGCGGGTATAAGGTACTCTCCGCTGAAGACGGGCAACGCGCCCTCGCGCTCTTCCTCGACTATAAGGACATAAATCTAGTAGTGTCCGACATCGGCCTCCCGAACGTCGGCGGGCTCGACCTTTTCCAGACAGTCAAAAAGTTGAAGCCTGAAGTGAAGGTGATCCTTGTGAGTGGATTCGTGGACGAAGCCGAAAAGCAGGCGATGATGGATAGGGGTGTCGACAGGTTCATCCAGAAGCCGTATCAGCCGCTTGAAGTCCTCACGAAAGTGAGAGAAGTACTGGATGACCGATAGCCAGTTCAATTCTGCTTTGTCGTTAGAATAATCTTCTGTGCACCTTCCGTTTTCATCGACCTTACGAATTCCTTGACCTCCGTAACATCTTTAGCTTTGATTTTATCCTGCCTGATCATGAAAGCTTCCTTTATGAGGATATGTCCGTTTTGTTCAGCCTCATACTGTTTGTCGTAATAAAGTCCGTCCTGTCCAAGTACAACATTCTGAGGCATGTCCCTTACCTTATATCGGTTCTCCGGAAGAACGACTTCAATCGTTTTGAAATCCTGGCGCGGATAGTCGAACCGTATGTCGTACTTCCTTTCGTTCTGGGCGAGCCATGTCCAGTTGCCTGTTAGCCTGAAAAGGTCAATATTTGGAAATGCGAGGTTGCCTTGTGTTTCAATCAATCCAGGGAGACTTAAACTGAAACGGAAATCCAGGATGGAGTCAGGGTCGAGACCGCCGATGGAATAGTGGATCACTTCCGCATCAAGCGACTGGTCGGCTACCATCGACTTACAGTATTTCATAATGTCATCACGGCTCTTATCTGCGAAAAAGTATTTCATTTTCAGGTTCTCCTGCCCCTTGAACCTCATGTCGACATCGAAAGTAGTCTGTCCCGGATTCCTGAGATCTGCCAACACATGAATGTCCCGGCCGTTGGAGCGGAAATTTTCGGATGGAATCTTCTCCAGCGTGGACGTATTGTCGCCGTTCAGTATCAAGGCAGTCGTCCCCTGATCAAGGTAAGGCAATTCACCGAGCATGCAATGATCGACAGTTGGATCCATCCAGTAACCTGTGCCGTCTTCTGTTGTTGCCTTCACTATCATGTGATTGAAAGTCCAGGTGGGAAAATCAGGATCGACTTTCCCATAGTCTGAAGTGAGCACAAGCACCGGTTTTGCTTTTATATCGAGGCTCTTCAGAAGGCTTATCAGAAGGATAGATTTGTCCTTGCAATCCCCATACATCCTGTCCAGAACATCTTGTGGCTTCGCCGGTTGGAATCCGCCGATCCCGAGTTCGATTGCCACATATCGCAGCCCCTGGACGAATTCATAGATCTTCCGAATCTTCTCCGTCTCTGTTTTGCACCCGAGTGTCAACTTTTCAGCTTTGTTGGTAATCTCATCTGTAACAACAAGCTGGGGCCTGAACAAATATTTGTAATACCAACCTGATATGTCGTTCCAGCTCTTCCACTCAGAAGGCGAAAACTTGACGTGTTCCACATAATCAAAATACGATCCCATCATCGGATCCGGTTTGAACGCAGGTACGTCGGACTTCGACCACGTGTAAGTAACGGTCTGGTCGGTTGTGAGTTGGGAAGGAGTGAGATTCCTGACGACTGTCGGCTCACATGGTAAAGTATTGTACCACTTGTATCTCCACGTCCAATCTAGTCCGCCCCTTGCCTGCGGTGCCATCAGTATGATGGGAACTGTCAGCGCGTAGGTATTCCTCAGTATCGGGATAGTGTTCTGAATGTCCCACACGTCCTCCACGAACGGCCTGCTTTCGTGTATGGTATAGCGGTATTCCAGTATGGAATTCTTTTCGACAGCGGGGAAAGTGAACTTCACCTTCTTGGCATCCGAGTAAAAGATATAGCCCTCCGCCGCGCCGGCGATGGTGTGAAAATCGGATTCCTTTAGTTCGACAGCAGAACCGTCAGGCTTGATGGTCCTTGCCGAAATGTCTGTGAGCTTGTCGCCGCTGTAGACGGGAATCTCAACCGAAGCATAGTCATCGATGTTCCTGAAGATCTTCGTTATCTTCGTAACCGTTACGTCGGTTACAATCTGGTATTCATCGTTGATCCTGGCATGGACGTCATGCTCCTCCCAGAGTATTACCGCGTCTGCATCCGGATATTTCTCCTGATCGGGAAAGGACTTGAGATTGAGATCCTTCTTAAGAGTTTCTAGACTGGTGAATGAGCTTGATGAGCATGATGCAAAGACGAACTGAAATATGATCGCCGCCCCGAAGACGAGTTTCGTTTTCATAAAGCACCTCGTTAAGTTTGCTTGAGGAAATTAAGGAAAAATCTTGAAAAAAACCCGAAAAGTATTGCCTTGTATGCGGCATATCAACAATACCGGTGCACGATCTGAGCTCGTCTCTATTACATCGCCGACGAATTAATGAGGGGAGCGCGGACGCGGCGGGCGATAGAGTTGTCTTGTGATCCGGCGCCTCTTTTTGGATTGATTCTCCGAGAGGGCTCTGATAAATTCGTTTACATGTCTCTCCACACAAGACACTTCACACTCGAAGAGGCAAGGTTTGATTTGAAATCCATCCTGCCTGATCTGGACAAGCTTGTCGACCTCAAACGCATACTCGATGGCAGGGGCTATGATGTTTATCGGCATCGATATTTCGGCGGTGCGGGTCCGAACGGGACCGGGGACTACCCTCCGGAGCTCGAGGAGCTGGTCGAGATAGTGAAGAGCTTCGATGAGAAGGGAATTTCGGTGAAGGATCTCGACGAAGGCTTGATCGACTTTCCGCATTTCAGGGAGAACGGGGAGGAGGTCTACCTCTGTTACAAGCGCGGTGAGGAGGATATACTCTTCTGGCGCCC
>JAJYJD010000277.1 GCA_021789755.1 Bacteroidota bacterium | reverse complement strand
GAGATTCGCGGTTCGCGGTCCTAGCGGCGAAAGGTTCGAGTGAGTGTCGTTCAGATGAAGCAGTGTGATTGTTCTGTTCTGGCCCCAGGACGATGATGTGAGAAACATCGTCAGGATCAGAATTCTGATGGTCGTTCTCCAGGTCATGTTTCCCCCTGTGTTTTAGTTGTTAACTCCCGCGTGTCGGAGCGAAGCCTAGTATCGTACCTTTCACGCGGTCTTATTCCATGAACGAACGAAGAATCTCTTGAGCAATAAACTCTTCGGATTTCAATCTTAAGGCCGGCAGTCTCCCGGCACGAAATCGCAATAAGAGCGTAGCGGTTGTGTAAGATCGCGGTGCCCGCCGGGAACGTCACATTCACGGGCGGGCACCAGTCGACCCACGCATGCCGCTACTTCAACAGAACCATTTTCTTTGTGCTGTGAAATTGTCCCGCATCTATTCGGTAGAAATAAACGCCGCTCGCGAGTTTGGAAGCGTTGAAGGTAACGCTGTGGTTTCCGGCGTTTTCCCTTTCATTTACGAGCGTCGTTACTTCTCTCCCAAGCACATCGTATACTTTCAGAGTAACAAGGCTTAACGCTGCAAGCCTATAAGTTATAGCTGTCGACGGGTTGAACGGGTTGGGGTAATTCTGGCTCAACGAGAAGTCGCGGGGAAGCAGATCACTTTTCTTCTCGTTCACAGGTGTCACCCGCCCCTCGACCTTCGGCTCAATTGTATCTCGGGCTGCAATGTACGCGCACACAACCTGATATTCTGTGACTCCGGGATATATCTGAGGATTCGTTACGGTGATGCCTCCCACTTGCGGACTCACAAAATCACTCAGCATCAGAAGGACAAATTCATTGGATGCTACGGAGTATGTCTTTTCAGGATCGATCGGCGCTCCGCCGACTGTCACCGACCTCAGCCTTGATCCGACGGGCTGGTCGGGTGCGTAGGAGTAAGCCATCCCTGAGACCTGGATCTGGAACTCGTCGTTCAGATCGAGTGTCCCGACCGAAAATTCCAGCGCCTTCAATATGTCGGCCCCGGTCAGCTTGAAAGTCGCCATCTGGTAGCCGAGTCCGTTCGTAGTGTTGAATCCGTATCCGACCATTCTGAACACATCCGCACCGACAATCGGGCCGTGATGAAGCGGTTGAGCAATCGATCCGCCGGCTGTAATTCCAATATCAGTCTTCATTGAATCACGGAAGGCATCCGTAATCAGATCTCCGGCCGGAGTGTCGCGAAATTTGGAGCCCGCAATGACCGGCGAAATTTCAGGGAAGTCTTCAGTAGCGTACCCGATCCTTTGACTGAAGAAAGGTTGAGCCAGTCCTTCTTCCGTCTGGGCCACCACTGCATCTACCGTCGCCTTCACGGTCGGGTCCTCCGGTATCGAGCTGTCGAGTCGGATCAACTGATAATCGAGCAGCTTAGCCTTTCCGAGGTTGACCGTGAGTTGCAGTTTTCCGACGTACTCGTAGAACGCACCGGCCTGCACGATCCAGGTTGTGTCGTTTGCGGGATTAACGACGGGGACAGGCTCGTCAAGCACGTAGTGGTCGTGTCCGCCGACAATAACGTCGATGCCGGGGACATTGGCAGCGACCGCCTCGTCGTAATATTCACCGAGATGGGACAGTAGTATCACAACGCTGCATCCGTGGTTCTTCAATGAATCCACCATCGCCGCCGCAGTCAGGACAAAATTCGTGTCGACGAAGATAGGTGCCGGCTGAGACAGGAGGTTCGTTTCGGGGGTAGTCAATCCGAAGATGCCTACCTTCAACGTACCGAATTGCTTAATCGTGAATGGCACGACGACATTCTTCAACGCCACGGAGGTGTCGGTTGGATATATGAGGTTTGCCGAGAGGATCGGAAAGAGCCCGACGCTCGCGGAAACAGATGCAAGAGCTCCCTCGGTAGCGGCGGGCGTAAGATCGAATTCATGATTCCCTAGGGTCAACGCATCCAGGCCGAGATTTCTCAGTATGGTCAATTCCGGAACTCCGAAGGTCGCATTGTAAACAGGATCGCCTATTGAATAGTCGCCCGCGTGCAGGAAGAGCACATTCTTCTCGCTTGCCTTTACACTCGCCACCTCCGTCGCCAGCCTGGCGATCCCTCCGACGGTTCCGGATAAGTCTGCATTTCGGGGGCCGAGAGGAGCAATGCAGGAGTGTGTGTCGTTGATGTGAAGGACGGTTATCGTGTCTGTCTGGGCCATTGCCGTTCCTGACGACAATGCGATAACCAACAAAAGACGGTACAATATTTTCGTGATCATCTCTTTCTCCTTTTGTGACTGGAAAGTGTCATCTCTTGGATCTCGTGGTGATTTCATCTTTCGCTCCTCGATTGGTTATTCTGCAGAGGCTCGCCGCTTGAGAACGGCGCATCGCGGCAGGCGGTGGTGTTGACATGCCACTGTGCACGCGTGGTCGAGAAGGCCGTGGAAATCAATAGAGCAACCGGGAGAATGTATCGGACAACGTTCGTGTCGAAACCCGGCAATTTCAGCGGGATTCCATGCAAATCGGCCGTTTCCGGCATATTTCTGATTCCGTGCTTCATGTTCGTGTCACAACTTGTCCGGCGGCGGATGATTTCTTGTCAACGACTTGTAAGCATTTTGTAGAAGAATGGTCAGCCGTCGGCGGCCTGGTTTCTCTCTTCAGTTCCCCGTCTTCGATGCGAAAGATGTCGTCCGCATACTCGATCAATCTCAAATCATGGCTGGCCGCTATGACACACCTGTTTTCTTCCTTTGCTATCGAGCGAAGAATTTTTATGATCTCGAAACCCTGTTTCGAGTCGAGAGATGCGGTGGGTTCGTCTGCGAGAAGAAGCTGTGGGTTGTTCACACAAGCCCTGGCGATGGCCACCCGCTGTTTCTCACCCTGACTCAGATTCGAAGGAAACCGGTCGGCGAGATGTAGAATTCCGACACGTTCCAACGAGTCCTTCGCTAAAGTACGCGCGCCGTCCCTGCGCGCAAACTCAGCGACAATAGCCACGTTGTCCCTGACGGTGAGCCAGTCAAGGAGAAGGAAATTCTGGAAAACGAATCCGATCCTCATTGCCCTGAAAAGTTGGAGCTGTGACGGCCGGAGGCGTGCGAGCTCAGTGTCGAAGACCTTGACTTCTCCGGAAGTCGGCTCGGTGAATCCAGCGATGAGGGAAAGCAGCGTGGTCTTGCCGCTCCCGCTCGGACCGAGCATTAATGCGAGCCGGCCGCGCCTGAATTCCGCCGACGCGTTGTCGAGTGCGTGTACGGTGCCGCCATCTTCGCGGTACGCCTTGGACACACTTTGGAGTATGACAGATTGACATTGGTCTGAAGGATTCATTCAAATGCCTCCAGAGGATATATCCTCTTCAACTTCCTGAAGGATATGAGGGAGCTGAGGATCCCGATTACCACGGCGATGGAAAGAACCGCGAGTATGTGCAGAAGATCCGTCTCCGTGCTGAGTTCGGGAAAAACGTTCTCCAGAAATGCCGCTGAGGGGAAGAAGAGAAATAGTGAGATTATGCTTCCGGAAAGAGATAGCAGCATTGCCTGACCTGTAATGAGGCTCGGAAGAAAGGAGGGCGGAGAACCCAGTATCATTACCACCGCAAAATCCTTTCGGCTCTCGGAAATGTTCATTATCAGAATTGCGGTCAAGATGACCGCGAGAACGAACGCTGAAATCGCGGATACGATCAGGAGAATCGGAAGAAAGCCCGCCCGCATCTCACGCAGATTATTATCCAGGAACTTATCCTGTTCGAAAATCTCGATGCCGGGGACGTCTTCCCGGATGCGCTTTCCGATTGAGACACGATCCTGCGGGTTCGAAAGGCGGACCAGATAACACGATACGATGTTCGGGTAGCCGAGTGTCAGGCGTGCCTGTTCGAGAGTGGTGAAGGCATACTGGATAACGAACATATTTGTCCCGGCCGAGATGCCGACTACTTTCAATGTCTCTCTGTGAATGGTTACCTCATCCCCGGCATGTATGCCTTCCTTCAGAGCGAAGGATTTGTCGAGGACGATCTCGCCGGCTTTTTCTATGTTCCTTCCGGAAACGATTTGCGGCGGACCGCCGAGAGTATCCTGCGGATTGAAACCAACAATGTATATGGTCGATGACCGGCCGTTAGCTTCGGCCTGCGCAAGAACGAAAAGCACCGGCGCAACATGCGAGACCCCGGGAATTTGTTTAAGTGCATCACCGTGCGCCGATAGCAAAATTGATGAACCGCGCATGATGTTCATCGCCCCTTCCTGAAGCACCCAGAAGTCGGCTTTGTTGTGTCTTATGTAACTCATCGATCCGACCTCCACGCCGTTGTAGACCGAAAGCAGAAATAATATGAGCATGGAACAGAGTGCACCCGCACCGATCGTAAATGCCGTTCTGAACGGCTGCTTGCGGAGAGACATGATTGAATATTTCATTGCCGGAGTCATTCGCCAGTTACGCAAAAGCGGGAACCTCGGTCAAGATTCCGGCACGAAGTCTGCCGAAAATATCCTGCAAAGATTCCCCGGTGACCGTTATGCCGTGGTTCTTGAGGCCGACAGCCGTTCGCGCGGGAGTACCCGTCATCGAAAGTAGCGCTGCGACTTCCTTTGCTATCTCCACGGTCCCGCAGGGAAAATTCTGGCGCGTGCACACGATATCCTTCATCCAGGCGTGGACATGAACGATTGCGCCGACCTCCGGAAAAGTCTTGTAGATCATCGCATGCTCGACGGCGTCCACCGAAACTCTGGCTTTCGGGTCGTAGCCCGGCGGAACGGAGACAATCGCAGCTCCTCTTTCGAAATCGAAGTCCTTCACC
>JAJYJD010000276.1 GCA_021789755.1 Bacteroidota bacterium | reverse complement strand
GAAATTGTCGACTTTGAGGCCTCGCTCCGTGAAAATTTCTATGTGGAGACATGGCGGCAGGGCCATGAGAAACGAGTGTCCCACTTGAGCGCTGATGCGGCCAGGAAGAGACCCCTGGATTCGGAAACGCTGCTAAAGGCCAAGAAACTCGGTTACTCGGACAGGCAGATAGCCGAGATGCTCGGAACGACCGAAAGCAAAATTAGGGACCTCAGGAAGGAGATGAAGATTCTTCCTGTGTACAAGACAGTCGACACGTGCGCCGCGGAATTTGAAGCCGAGACACCCTACCATTTCTCAACGTACCAGGACGAGAACGAGTCCGTAAGAAGCGGCCGAAAGAAGGTCATCATCCTCGGCAGCGGCCCAAACCGGATCGGCCAGGGGATCGAATTCGACTATTGCTGCGTCCACGGTGTCATGGCTGCACGCGAAGAGGGCTACGAGGCCATCATGGTCAATTGCAACCCAGAAACGGTCTCGACCGATTACGACACCGCCGATAAATTATATTTCGAGCCGCTGACGTTCGAAGACGTAATGAACGTAATCGACGTGGAGAAACCGGAAGGCGTAATAGTCAGTTTCGGCGGCCAGACGCCGCTCAAACTTGCAAAGCCGCTGGAAGAAGCGGGCGTGAAGCTGCTTGGCACAAGTTCAGAAGGGATCGATATCGCGGAAGACCGGAAACGCTTCGGTGAACTCCTCCGCAGGCTGAAGATACCGCATCCCGAATTCGGGACCGCCTATTCCGTAACGGAAGCGGTCGACGTCGCGTCGCTGATCGGATACCCGGTCCTCGTCAGACCCTCTTACGTCCTCGGGGGACGCGCCATGGAGATTTGTTACAACGAAGAATCGTTGAGACATTACATGCAGACGGCGGCAGACATTTCTCCCGACAAGCCGGTGCTCATCGACAGGTTTCTCGAAGACGCGTTCGAATTCGATGTCGACGCCGTCGCAGACGGGGACGATGTGGTTATCGGCGCCATCATGGAACATATTGAAGAAGCCGGCATACATTCGGGTGACAGCGCGGCCGTGATCCCGCCCTACATGATTACCGATAAATGCCTCCGGGAAATCAAAGAATATACAATCATGCTCGCGAAAGCGCTCAACGTGATCGGTTTGATGAATATACAATTCGCAATGAAGGACGACGTCGTATACATCCTCGAAGTAAATCCAAGGGCGAGCCGGACGGTGCCGTTTGTAAGCAAGAGCATCGGCCTCCCGCTCGCGAAAATCGCCGCCAGGATTATGCTCGGTAAGAAATTGAAGGATATGAATGTCGCACCGGTCAACGGGAATTTCAAACACATTGCCATCAAGGAAGCGGTTTTCCCTTTCAACCGGTTTACGCGCGTAAAAGTGTTTCTCGGTCCCGAAATGAGGTCCACCGGCGAGGTCATGGGGATCGACTCGAGTTTCGGAGCGGCCTATGCAAAGTCGCAGGCGGCAGCGGGCAATCCGCTTCCTACATCCGGGACAGTCCTATTCAGCGTCAACGACAACGACAAGAACAAGTCTACGGTCGACATCGCACGTGACTTCATCGGCCTTGGCTTCAAGGTCATCGCTACGGAGGGGACGTCCGGATTTTTCGACGCGAACGGAATCGACAATGAGAGAGTGTTCAAGGTCAGCGAAGGCAGACCGAATATCGTCGATTACATTAAAAACGGCGAGATACAGTTCATTGTGAACACACCGTTCGGCGAAGAAGCAAGGTATGATGAATTCGCCATCGGTTGGGCCGCGATCGAGCACAAGATTTCTTTTGCCACGACATTATCGGCGGCATGGGCTGCAGTGAAAGCGATCAAGTCGCTCCAGTCCGGTGAATTGGGCGTGAAGCCGATCCAGGGCTTTCACGAGCACGCCTGACGCAGCCATCAGACAGAGTTGAAGACAGCCTAGTCAAGTCGCCCCTGTTTCTTGTCGTCGGCTCTCCTTAATTTCAAATTAGGATGAAGTTTCTTCTGACATGCGTTTTTTTATGTACCATTCTTACATTCGTCGAGGTCTCATCAGCTCAGCCGAAAGTCACATCTCTGAAGTTCATCGGGACAACTGTGTTTAGTGAGCCTACCCTGGCAACCGATTTCCAGCCGCTCGGATTCGGCGCGTCTGACACGTCCCGCATAAAAACCGGCCTTGCCCAGATGTGCGCACGGTACTACGCCGACGGATACATACTTTTCAAGGTGGATTCGTTCCGTGTCTTCTACGGCAGCGATTCCTCAGAGTCTCAGCTTCAGATCTTCGCCACCGAAGGACCCTGCATACTGGTAGGCCGGGTCGATATACGCGGCAATAGCTTCATGAGCTATTCCAAATTGATGTCGGAGATGAACACGAGACCCGGGAAACCGTTCGATCAGGCAACGCTTGAAGAAGACCTCGACTACATCCTGAAGCAGTATAATATGGACGGTTTCCCGCTCGCCAAAGTCTCCATCGACAGTATATACATCTACAACGGCAGCGGTGGTGAGGATTCCCTTTGCGTTTCCATCGGCGTCCACGAGGGGAAACGTATCCGGATCGACGCCGTACGCATCGAGGGAAATACACAGACAAAGGATTACGTGATTCTGCGAGCGCTCAGAATTCCTCCAGGATCTTATTACGACGAGGACGAGCTGAAACTCGCCAAGCAACGGGTCCAGAAACTCGGCTTCTTCCAGAGCGTCAGCGATCCGGAGATTTTCGAGAGCGGAGACACAACGGGAGTTCTGCTGAAAGTCGCCGAAGGAAATACAAATACTTTCGACGGCGTCATCGGCTACGTACCGGCGCAGCTGGGACAGTCCGGCTATTTCACAGGCCTGATAGACATATCGATGCTCAACCTCTTCGGGACCGGACGAAAATTCCGTGCAAAATGGCATCAGGAAACGAAGCTCACCCAGGAACTCGAGATCGGTTATTCCGAGCCGTACATTTTCGGATCTCCGATCAATGCCGAATTCGATTTTTCACAGCGCCAGCAGGACACGACGTCGGTAACAAGAAACTTCGGCGTAAACGGCATCTTCATGTTAAGCGATTACCTCAACGGCAGCCTTTCAGTTAGCGACCTCTCGACGACTCCCCTGTTGAACGTAAACAACAATTATTTCGTATTCGAGAGCAGCGTATTCGACCTCGGATTGGGAGTATCATACGATACACGGAACGATATCTACAGCCCGACGCGCGGAATCCTTTATGACACGCAGCTGCAATTCGGACAAAAAAAAATATACGGTCCTGCACAGCTCATACAATCCGGAACCAGGCTGACCAACTACGTGCAGCATTTGAGCGTCGACCTCTCGATATTCCACGAATTCCTCCCGAGACAGATACTCGCGCTCGGGCTACATGGCGAGCAGGTAACAGGAACAGAGCTCGACCAAAGCGACATGTACAGGCTCGGCGGAACCAACACGATCCGCGGATACATCGAGAACCCGTTTCTCGCCACCAAAGCGGCCTGGACAAATATCGAATACCGATTCGCCGCCGGGAGAGAGTCGTTCTTCTTTGGCTTTGTCGACGCCGGATATATTTATAAGCAGAGCGATCCTGTCGCGCAAACTCCTCAATCGTCATTCTCGGCTTACGGCTACGGCGTCGGCGCCCAGGTGCAGACCGGCCTCGGGATACTCAAAGCAAGCTTCGCCCTCGGCAAAGGGGATTCTTTCGTCGATGGGAAAATACATTTCGGAATTATAAACCAATTCTGATAAAAACATGAAAGCACGATGTTAAACTACCTCAAGCTGGCCCGTATTGGAAACGTCATCATCGCATTTCTGAGTGTCGAGTGTGCCGGCATACTTTGCGGTATAGACGTCGCCAGAAGCTGGCAGATATTGGCGGCAGCAATCGCGGCTTCGCTTGTGACGGCGGGGGGTAATTCGATTAACGATTTGTTCGACATGGACATAGACAGAATCAACCGCCCGTCACGCCCGCTGGTGTCGGGAAGACTCTCGGAAAAACAAGCTAAGCGGTTTTATCTCGCGGTCACTTTCACAGGACTCGTCGTCAGCGCCGCCATAAACATACCGACGCTCCTCATCGCGGTGGCTGCAGTCATGCTGGTGTTCCTTTACAGCTACAAACTCAAGCGTACAATTTTCTTCGGCAATTTCGCCGTCGCTGTCGTTACAGGTCTCGCCTTCATTTTCGGGGGTGCCGCCGTCGGCAACGTCAGGGATGTCTACCCCGCCGCAATCTTCGCATTCCTCACGAATCTGATCCGCGAGATAATAAAAGACGCAGAGGACGTCAAAGGCGACGGTGAAATCGGTATCAGGACAATTGCCACACGCTATGGAACCGCGTCATCGGCGTGGATCTCGATATTTCTGACCGTGATCCTGCTTTTCCTCGCCTGGGGCGCTTTTGGACTGGGAATTCTCCCCATCCAGTTCCTGACGGTCTGCGGACTTACAATTTTCCCGATAGGCATTTACATAACATACCTGCTCATAACGAGGAGAGGCTTTTCTGAAGCCAGCTTCGGATATAAACTGATTATGATTTTCGGCCTGGTCGCCCTCATTGTGGGAAAAGTATAGAGACCTTCCCATTAATTTGCACGTGGTACCTACACAACTGAAACAAGGAGGAGAGTGATGAAGAAGTACCTTTTGCCCGTTCTTTTTGTCCTTGCTATGTCTGCCGCAAGGGCACAGACGCTTCCACCCGTACATCACGCACCGGACCGAGAATTCCATATGTCGAACATAGTGCTCAGGTTCAGGTTTGACATGAATACAAGGACCGTATTCGGCAAGGCCTCGGAAACGATCACGCCTTTCCGCCCCTCGCTGGATTCGATACACCTGAATGCGG
>JAJYJD010000018.1:15369-24312 GCA_021789755.1 Bacteroidota bacterium | reverse complement strand
CACTGATTCTCTCTGCTCAAGCCTCCTGTAAGAAGTGAAATCGTAGATCGGCATCCTGATGGCACGGCGGTTCTTCAGGCTTTTCAGGTGTTTGACTAGAAGGGAGGTGTCCAGCGAGCGGGGGTGGTCGAAGTTTATTTCATTTATCGATTTTCCCCTGAATGCCGAAAGGTCTTTGTAGTACGAGTCGTGCTCGATGATTATCAGGTCGTCGAGTCGGAGTGTGTCGATGAGCATTCTTGTCACGGTCGTTTTGCCCGAGCCGGAGCCCCCGGCGATTCCGATCAATATTGGCTTCATTGTTCCGCCGATTCGTTGAAGTTGTGCGCAATTGCCCGCTTCCAGTCCCGCGGGGAGCGATGAAAAATATAATACTGCGATTAGTTAAGCAATTTATGCTGCGGGAACGCCGGGTAAAAAGGGAGGGGCAAAAAAAGCGGTGCGCACCGGGGCACACCGCTTCGATCTCACGTATTGGCGCCGGAATTACCTGCGAACCAAGGGAACGTACTGGCGCTGATTCTGTCCCATGTAGAGCTGGCGCGGCCGCGCAATTTTTTGCTCGGAGTCGAGAAGCATCTCTTCCCACTGGGACACCCAGCCGGAGGTTCTCCCGATTGCGAACAGCACGGGGAATATGTCGACGGGGAATTTCAGGGCCTGATATATAAGACCCGAGTAGAAGTCCACGTTGGGATAGAGTTTCCTCTTTACGAAGTAATCGTCTTCGAGGGCGATCTTCTCGAGTTCGAGGGCGATTTCAAGAAGTGGATTCTTGCCGGTCACTCCAAACACATCGTCAGCGAGCTTCTTGATTATTTTTGCCCGCGGATCGTAGTTCTTGTAAACGCGGTGCCCGAAGCCCATCAGCCGCTTTTCGCCTTTGCCTTCCTTGACTTCCTTTATGAATGCGGGGATTTTGTCTTTCGAGCCGATCTCCTTGAGCATGCGAAGGACTGCCTCGTTGGCGCCGCCATGAAGCGGTCCGTAGAGGGCGGCGGAAGCCGCGGCCAGCGCGGAATATGGGTCGACGTGCGATGAGCCGACGCTGCGCATCGCATTCGTGCTGCAGTTCTGCTCGTGATCTGCGTGAAGAATAAAGAGAACGTCGAGAGCTTTCTCAAGAACGGGATCGGGTCTGTACTTCGGCTCGGACATCTTGAAGAGCATGTTCAGGAAGTTGCCGGCATAGCTCAGGTCGTTGTCCGGGTGCGCGTAGGGAAGACCCATGGCGTGCCGGTACGCAAATGCGGCGATCGTCGTGACTTTCCCGATCAGCCTGTAAATCTGAATCTGCCGGGACTCCTTGTCGAATATGTTCTTCGCTTCGGGATAGAAAGTGGAAAGTGCAGCCATCGTGCTCGTAAACATTCCCATCGGATGAGCATCGTAGTGGAACCCGTCCATGAATTTCTTGACGTTCTCATGTACGAAAGTATGATGAGTGATGTTGTACTTCCAATCGTCAAGCTGTGACTTGTTCGGGAGCTCTCCGTAGATGAGGAGGTATGCGACTTCGAGGTAGGTGCTCTTCTCGGCCAGCTGCTCTATCGGATACCCGCGATAGCGAAGTATACCCTTGTCGCCGTCGATGAATGTGATTGTGCTCTTGCACGATGCCGTATTCATGAAAGCCGGATCGTAGCTCATCAATCCGAAGTCATCTTCCTTTGTCTTGATTTGCCTCAGGTCCACTGCGCGGATGGCACCGTTTTCAATTGGGATTTCATACTGTTTACCGTTTCTGTTGTCAGTCAATGTTAAACTGTCTTTTGGCATAAATCCTCCGTTTTTTCGGACTTTGCCCGTGGTTTTCCGGCGCTTCACAGAAGCTTTCTTGCGGCGAACTTGTTTCATGATGCACCGCCATCAGTGTGCGAAGCGTAGATACCCACGGGAGCTCCTTGAGTTTAGTACAGTCTGCAATGCAGTTCTTGATGTTTCTCTACGAAGAAGACTTCTTTATATGTATTGGTCTTTTCGCGCATATGTGGTGGTCGAAGATCTCTCTCGAAACAGGGCCCCGAGCAACAGAGCCGGTCGCCTGTTACCATCACTGGTGGATTAGACGAATCCAGCGGGAGATGGATTGATTCATTCAAAGATGTCTGCCTTAACACACCTGCTGATTCAACGGCGATAATATCTGCCCGGGCTCCATTCAGACCCTTGTTCCTAAGGCTCAGCTTTTTTTCCTATTCGACTTTTTGCGGTCCAACACGGTGAAGCTGTCGACCTGCACGTGGCGCATCCCGTCCGGACCGACCCCGATAATGCTGTACTCGATCTTCTCCCCTGCACTGAAGGGGCCGATAATCGCAGCCCAATAACTGTTGTTCCTGCCGTAATCATTGTAGCGCCACTCGGCCGGGATTACTGATATCTTTTCGCCGGCGTCTGAAGCGGTGACTTTGAGTTCCACAGTAACCTGCTGTCCGAGTTCTATCGGGTAGCTGCCTACCCAAATCACGACCTTGTCGTTCGGGAACACCTCCGCCGGGATTCGCTGGGCATCCTCTGTATTGTGCCAAATCACCATTACGAACTCTGCTGTTGTTGCGATCGGCTCATATGGGACATCCCGGAATTCCGGATTCGCATGATTGGATCTGAAGTCTCAATATGGATACCGCTAAGCTTGGAGTTAAGCACTCGGCTTCTTTTAGTCGGCAGGGCTTTCTGCGGGTTGTGTTCCGCGCCGATGAACCGAAGAGGTGTGCTCGCATCAGGCCCTTTCGTTTTCTTAAATTTAGTTCTCTTTGCCTTCAAGCGCAATGTGCGTGCCAAGCAGGGTTCCAATAAACACACCCAGCGGCGCTCATTTTCAATGCCCATCATGCTGCGGCATTAACGTGAGGCTTTTTTCCGCGGAGAATTTCCTCAAAGTATAGTTGCGTGGTTGCAGCAGTTGTACGGTTGGCACGCTTTCATTATTGTCCCGGCACGGCAGATTTCATCGGCCCGTTTCCTGAATCTTCTTCAACCACGCAAAGGATGCGTTTTTCATGCGCAATGTTTTCACTTTTTTTTGAAAGTGCCTGATTGGATCGCCTTTTTACGTGTTTCTTTCGGCATCTTTATTGAAGTGGAATAGTCGGAGGCACGGTTCCATCACGCTTCTGAGTGTTGCTTACAAATTTCGGAGCGCCCACAATACGTGAAATCTGAAGAATGTGTTCCCAGAACAGTTTCAGCACAGAACGGAAGTCACCTTCCTTTTTGCGCAAAGTGCGGGCCTCCTGCTGCCGTGGCGCTCTTGGCAGCAGGTGGGTCCGTCTTAAATCGCATTGCTCGATGAAGTTTCCTTCTTACTTGAAGAGGTGTGTCATCCTGTCGGCAGCGGCCATCTCGCTGACTTCCTGTACCTCTCTCTACACTTCACGAACCACATCCTTCAATGTACTGGGGATTTATCCTGAAAAGAGAGAAAATGGCTACGTCTTCAGGATTGAAGCTGCCGAAGATATTGGAAAGGTGGAGGCTTGGATCAGTCAGGACAACTGGTTGTATATGTCTATTCCTGATACCAGTGTCGATACCAGCCAGCTGAACAGTCTTGCGGGGTGCCCCGTAGTCTCAAACATGCAATTCTTCCGTTACACGGGCTCTGTCCAGGTGACGTTGCGGCTTA
This sequence comes from Bacteroidota bacterium, assembly GCA_021789755.1. Classification (GTDB taxonomy): domain Bacteria; phylum Bacteroidota; class Ignavibacteria; order Kryptoniales; family JAKASW01; genus JAKASW01. Next base: position 20,681 of record JAJYJD010000018.1, on the reverse strand, counting down.
AACAGAAGTTCGATCATGTAAGCGTCCTCAATTACCCTGATGATAATGACGTTTATGTCGTTCTTTATGAGTTTGAGGCTAACCATTAGGCGATAATTCGCATTGAATTTTCATGGAGAAAAGGGAAATGATCAGACATTTTATGATAATATCAATCTTGTCAATTTCTTGTACCACATTTTCAAATAGGCTGTGTGCACAGACTACTGGGGTAGGTGCCGGAATAATTGTCGGTGGTCCGACAGGAATAACCGCGAAATTTTGGACTTCCGGTCAAAATGCGATTGATTTGTCGCTTGGTTGGTCTGACAATGGTCAGTGGACTACTTTCCGCAACGGCTACGCTTATTACTATTCTCAGAGCCTTCTCCATATTAATGCAGATTATGTCTGGCACAGTTTTCACGCGATAAAATCGACAGAGCGATTCCCATTGTATTACGGCGCCGGGGTGGATTTTGACAGCGGGAATTCGGTGCAGACTGCATTCGGTCTTCGCGCGGTAGGGGGTATTGAGTGGATCCCTCATTCTGTTCCGCTCGATGTGTTTTTGGAGTTGGCCCCAGTAATTTATCTCTCTCCTCCGGCAGGCTTGGGATTAGACGCCGGATTCGGTGCGCGATTCTTCTTCCATTAGCCGGCAAATCGCGTGGAAACAGCTTGATTTGAAGGTCCGGCAGGGGAAAGTCGCGATTTCAATTAATTTTTCAAAACATTCAATATTTCCTTGCTATTGACTCAAAAAAGCTGTTATTTTTGAGCGAAATTGAACATGGCTAAATCTAGATTTCTTGTCGGCAAAAAAATCAATTCTCAGCCCATTCCCAAAGAAATAAGAATTACAGATCTCGTCGACAATTATTTCCAAGCTTATAACGCAGCCCGTTTGAAAGAAGCAACACAACTATTCACACGGAAAATGCTTGATCCCGACGTTACAATCGGTATGAGCCTGACAGGAGCACTTACTCCCGCAGGTCTTGGCGGATCCTGCGTAGTTCCCTTAATTAAAGCCGGATTTGTCGACTGGATTGTTTCGACGGGCGCCAATCTTTATCACGACGCACATTTTGCCATCGGCCATTCCCTTCACAAGGGGAGCCCATTTGTAGATGACCGTGTCCTTCGAAAAGAAGGCGTTATACGCATTTACGACATACTTTTCGATTATGAGGTGCTGTTGTCGACGGATGCGTTCTTCAGGCATTTGGTAGCACAGCCCGAATTTCAGAAGGAAATGGGAACTGCCGAATTTCACCACCGAATCGGAAGATACATAGCAGCTCGTGAACGAAAGCTCGGCATCAAGAACGCTTCCGTTTTGGCGACTGCATACAGGTACGCAGTACCCGTTTATACATCAAGCCCGGGCGACAGTTCGATAGGAATGAACGTCGCTGCCATGTCTCTCGACGGCTATAATTTGAAGTTGGATGTAGCGGAGGACGTGAATGAAACCGCTGCGATCGTTTTAGGCGCTAAGAGGAAAGGCGGTCGGAGCGGTGTACTGATATTCGGCGGCGGATCTCCGAAGAATTTCATGCTCCAGACCGAGCCTCAGATTCAGGAAGTACTGGGGATAAACGAGAAGGGGCACGATTTCTTCGTCCAGATCACTGATGCCAGAGCCGACACAGGCGGTCTATCGGGGGCGACGCCCTCAGAAGCGGTAAGTTGGGGAAAGGTGGATCCCAGTAAACTTCCCGACACCGTTGTCGCGTATCTCGATTCCACGGTAGCCATGCCGATAATGACGTCGTACGCGCTTGCAAACCGGAAGCCTCGCAAGCCCCGGAGACTCTACCACAGCCTCCCCGAACTCATGGATTCGCTAAGAAAAGAACACAAGAAGGCTCAGCAAAGATCAAGATGATTTTGTCGTACGATTGTTCCGTTACGTATCCGAAAGGCTTCATGGCTAACGGCACGATTGCCGGTATCAAGGCTAACGGCTCGTACGATCTCGGCGTGATTGCAAGTGAGAGGACGGCCGTCGCTGCAGCGGTATTCACAAGGAACAGGTTCGAAGCGGCGCCGATAAATGTGAGCAGGCGCAATCTGGCGAGATCCGGCTCGAAGGCCAGGGCGATCGTGGTCAACAGCGGATGCGCGAACGCCCTGACAGGGAATAATGGTCTCAAGTCAGCCCAAAAGACGGTTTCAGAAGTTGCCAGACGTCTGCACATCTCGCAGAATGAAGTCTTGGTTGCATCGACGGGAGTGATTGGAAGGCACCTTCCGATCGACTCGATCCGGCTGTCCATACCTAATCTCATAAGCGGGCTCACCGCTGACCCCGACAATCATTTTCCTCAGAGCATAATGACTACAGACCGATTTCCGAAACAGGTCGCAACGGAGGTCTCTCTTTCGAAGAGTAAGAAATTCAGAATTGGGGCAACGGCCAAGGGTGCTGGGATGATCCATCCCAATATGGCGACTATGCTTTGTTTTGTGACGACGGACGCCGGTCTCGACCGGAAGAGTCTCAAATCGGCACTTGTTTACGCAGTTGACAGGTCGTTCAATACCATAACGGTAGACGGCGATACAAGCACGAACGACAGTGTCTTTGTGCTGGCGAACGGTGTCTCCGGTGTTCAGATAAGGACGAAGGCTGAGCGCGAAGTTTTTTCCGAAGCCTTGACGGAAGTCCTGAGAACACTGGCAATGATGATTGTCAGGGACGGTGAAGGTGCCACCCGATTCGTGAAGCTGAAGGTGGAAAACGCCGCGACCTATGAAGATGCTGTCGAAGTGGGCAGGGCCGTCGGGACTTCACCTCTCGTGAAGACGGCGATTTTTGGCGGCGATCCGAACTGGGGAAGGGTCGTCTCTGCAGTCGGGAATTCTGGAGCGAAATATGACCCTTCCAAGGTGGAGTTGAAGGTAGGAAGTATAAGCGTGTTTCGCAGAGATGAGCCGCAGAAATTCGACACACAAGCTCTCGAGCAATTATTTTCGAAAAAAGAGATCGAAATGACTATAAGGCTCAATGCAGGAAAGGAGTCTGCCCAGGTGTTCACTTGCGACCTGAGCTATGATTATGTCAAAATAAACGGTGAGTACACCACCTAACATCAACAACAAACTAAAGAAGGAGTCACGTATGGGAAAGTACGAAGATCTTCATCAGCTTGTCGGCAGTTTCGAAGCTGACTTTCGTAAGTTCTACGAGAAGCAGAACAAGGCTGCGGGCACCAGAGTGCGCAAACACATGGGAGAACTGAAGAAATTCGCCCAGCAGGTTCGTCAAGAGGTGCAGGAAATAAAGCTGAAAATGAAGGACGAGGGTAAGTAAGATTTTTCCCGGATACTCCCCTCGCATGCCGGGGGGAGTATCGCTCAGTTAGAGGAAAGCTGCGCAGAAATTCGGGGTAAAGTGCGGGACGAGCATTATGACGTCCGCGGCGCTATTGGGTGCTGTCTTTCTTGTGGATATTGATCATGTTCACGTTGTCTATGTAACTCGTGCTCTCCGGGTCCTTGAGCTCAACGAATTTTCTCGCGATCTCCTTCAGCCTGTCTGCGGTTTCGGCAATAAGCTGAATCCCCTTTTCCAGTTTATCATATTCCTGCTGCTTCATGGACTTCCGCATCATGTCCAGCGCGAGGTAGATGACGTTCAAAGGGTTGTTGATTTCGTGTCCAACTGTCGCCGCCAATTCGAGCACGGCCACTCGCCGGGTCAACTGTTGTATTTCCCGGTGAAGCCTCCGCACACGCATCCCGCTTTCGACCCTGGCGAGGACTTCCTGGTGCGGGGCGGGTTTTATTACGTAATCATCCGCGCCCGCCTGTAACCCGCGAACCCGATCCTTGACATCACCTTTTGCCGTCAGGAGTATTATGTAAGTGAAGCGGAGTGTGGGATCGTTCTTTATCCACTTCGCAAGCTGTTCGCCGTCCATCTCGGGCATCATCCAATCGACAATCATGACATCAGGTTTGAAGTCTCCGACCATTTCGAGGGCTTCCCGGCCGTTGCCGGCCTCGCGCACAACGTAATCCGCTTTCGTAAGGACCCTGTTCAATATGATCCTTGCGTTGGCATCGTCGTCAACTAAAAGAACTTTGGAACTCAAGTGTCCTCCTTTGTCCATTTTGGGATTGTGAAATGAACAGTCGTTCCCGTTCCAGCTCCCTTGCTTTCAATTTCGATATGACCGCCCATCATTTCAATGAGATGTTTTGAAATCACCAGCCCGAGACCGCTGCCGCCGTACTGTCGGGTGGCGCTTCCATCCACCTGGATGAATTTTTGAAAGAGTTTATTCTGTTGGTCCCTGGGAATGCCGATTCCGGTGTCTTTGATGGTGAAACCAACCTGGCCGTCGAGGATCTCTGCCGATACCCTGACTCCTCCGCGCTCTGTGAACTTCAGCGCATTCCCTGCAAGGTTGATCAGTACCTGTTTCAGCCGCCGCACATCCGCTGAAGCATAAAGAGGCGACCCTTTCGCGGAAGGCTCGAAGATAAGCCCTTTCTGGTCGGCCTGCACTTTGAACAGGGAAGACACATCCTCGATCAGCTCGTCCACGTATACTCTTTCTATCTGCAGTTGCATCTTGCCGGCTTCTATTCTCGATATGTCAAGTAGATCATTGATTACGCTCAGCAGATGATAGGAGCTTTCCAGTGCGTTGCGTGTAAAAAGATGGAGCTCATGCTCGTTTTCATAATATCCTTCGGTTATCAGCGTGAGAAAACCTATGATCGAGTTGAGCGGCGTCCGAAGTTCATGGGAAGTGTTTGCGAGGAACTCGTCCTTCAGCTGGTTTATCTCCAGCAAATGCTTGTTGAGCTTCTGCATTTCCTCGAACCTGACTCTGTTCTTCCTGATGGCCCCCGGTGAGGTATTGCGGTCCGGTCTGTCCGAAACGGTCACTATCCCGCCGACGAGTTTTCTCCGCGGACCCTCTCTTATCAGTGTCAAATGTTCGTTTACGGTGATGCTCCGGCCTTCGCGCGTCACGATCCTATAAGTGGCGTTGCTATGTGAAGCGGCGGAACTTGCCGAGTAACGGAACCGATGGAGAAGTCCGGCGTCTTTTTGAGTCACGACTGTCTTATTATAGAAATCCTTTTTGAGGAATTGGGAGGACGGATAACCGGTGACGGCTTTGAAACCGCCAAAGCATTCTCTCGGATAGAACTCCGTTGCGGTGACTTCGGCGGTGAAAATGAACCCCTGAATTTTTCCAGTGTGAGCGAGGGGAGACGGTTTTATCCGTTTTGCGGCGGTTTTATGACGATGTGATCGTGTCAATTTTCTGTCTCGTACCTCGTCCGGTGATTCGCCAATTCCTTCA
>JAJYJD010000018.1:0-15359 GCA_021789755.1 Bacteroidota bacterium | reverse complement strand
TAGTCCGCTGCAGTCATTGCGTCGCGGAGGATTCGGCTGTTCCATAGCCGGATGGCCGCTTGAGCGTCGTCCGATCTCGTACAGACGTTAATGTAATTAAGGCGTCGCTGGGAATAAAGACTTGGATACTGGCTCAGTTTCAATTCGCGGGTCTCACCGCAAAGGCACAAAGACTCAATGTGAAATAACATTTTCCCATGGATATGCAACCGGGACGCAAAGCCCCTCAAACCTGTGTCTAAACGCAATATTACGTCCCTCCTGGCGTCTGTGGCATACAGCCCTTCCATGGGATTTATATATTTTCTCCTTTGTGCCTGAGCGTCGTTGCGGTTAGATCCAAACTGAGCCACTGCCAAGACTTGCCTCTGGGTCATTTCGACCCCGCACACTGCGAAGTCTTCTTTCGACGAAATGAGGATTGTTCTTAATTTCGTGCACGCCAGGGCGGGCATTGCCGGCGGCTGAACCGACTGAAGCTACTCGGGTGTCTTCTGAAGGAGCCGGTAGTACCGCAGGATGACCTCTTGATATTCCGGTGGGAAATTTTGCCGGATGAGTTTGAGGAGTTGCTGCTCCGCCTCCGGGTTTGAGAGTTGGAGTTGACCGGGGCTCTGGGTGATTACATCGGTCCCGGCTTTTGTGACGCGCCTGTTGTCGTAATCGCGCTGTCTGATCGACCGGGAAGCGTCCAACAGATGAGAAAGTATTCTCTCCTGGCGTCTGATCGTCTCCTGGGTAATGCTCTTGTTCTGCAGGTCGCTCACGACCGGTTTCATTTCCTTCGCGATCTGGTCGAGGTTTCCAAGCACGCGGTCCTGCTGCTGAGACCCGGCGGCTTCCCTGGCGAGCTGTTCAAGAGATTTGCGGATCGCTTCCTGCTGGACTGCCAGTCTGGCGATCTCGGCCTGTTGCTCCATGGAAAGCGCGCCGTGTTCGCCAAGTTGGCCCGTGAGTGCGTTCAGTCCCTGCTGGTTTCCGGCCAGCTGTTCAAGCTGCTGCATCAGCGACATGCCTCCTCCGCCGCCGCCTTGTCCCTGCATCATCGATTGAAGCGTGGCCTGGATGCTCAGCACGGCCTGGTTCATGGCGCCCATCGCCTGACCTTGAGATTGTGTGGGCGATTCGCCGCTTCGACTCTGAAGAGTGTTAAGAGACTTCTGCATCTGGGAATAGGCTTCTCCTATCTGTCTTCCCATCTGCGGTGTCACGGCAAAACTCTTATTCGACAGCTGCATCATCTGCTGGGCACTGTAGCCGAGCTGCTGCATCAGTTCGTTCTGTTTGTCCGCAAGCGACCTCGATTCGGCCGAGTTCGGCATCGTACGCCCGGACTGATCCCTCAGGGATTCCTGCTCCTTAGAAATTTCAAGCAGGTTCTGCTGAGTCTTCCGAAGCGCGTTTATGGTAGCCTGCTGTTGATTCTGCAGCATTGATCTCTGCGTTTCTGCAAGCTGCCGTTTGAAGTCATTCAGAGCGGACGAAATCTGACTCTGGACCTTCATCGATCCCGAGAAATTACCTTTTGACAACTCGTCGCCGGCTTCATCCATCTTATTCCCGACCCGGGAACTGTCCAGCGTCTGTTTGGCTTCTTGGAGTTCTTTGGTCGGCATCTCCTTTGCGAATTCGTTCATTCTCGTTTTCAGGTCGGACATCGCTCGTTCCGTCTGAGACAGCTCTTTCCGGATTCCCTTTTCGCTTTCGGAGAGTCTGGCCCGGGCGTTATTGTCGGTCGAGTCCGACTCCGCTGTGGAATTGCGGAGGCTGTCCTGATGTGCAATCATCTGATCTGCCCGCTTCTGCATCTCGTCTAGTTTCTGCTCGATCTGGACGCGCTTGATGAGGCTCAGCGTTCGCTCGATGCTTTTTCTCAACATATCCTCATTCATCTGGAAATTCTGCATCGCCTGACGGACAAGATCTGGATTGAGCGATTGGATTGCCTGCTGCAGTTTCTTCAGAGCCTCCTGGAATTCCGGCGAATTTATCTCCTGGAGAGCCTTCTGAAGCTCGAGGTATTTCTCGAGAGTCTGCGGCGAGACCAACCTGTTCTCGAGCATCTTCCGGGTCATGCTTTCGATTTCTTTTTTGACCGCCTCGATCTTCTTTTGCAGGCTGTCGTATTTCTGCAGGGTGTTCTGCATTTTCTTTTCCTGCTCCCAGCTCATCTGCTTCGTCGCGGTTTTCATCTCCTCCGATATTTTATCGAGCTGGTTTTTCAGGTTGTCCGAGCTGCTGAGTGCGTCTTCAGTCTTCCTGACAAGATCGCTGTTTTCCCTGTCCGCTGACTCGAAAGCTTCCTGCAACGACGGGAGACGGAGAGTATACTCCGGGCTGACAGTCGATTTAGGCCCGTTGACCATGTCGTTGTCATATACCCGCGCGTGATAGCTGATCACGTCCTCGGGTACCAGGCCGAGGGAGGTCAGATCCCAGAAGTAATCGATGTCTTCCTGGCCGGCTGATTTCGACCGGAGAGGGATCTCTATCGAGTGGTAATCTTTTTCCGCGGGGGCATATTTTGAACTTATGAGTTTGTACTGCAAAAGTAACTTAGTGAATCCGTAATCGTCTCCGATCGAGATTCTCAGGGGGAGCTGCATATCTCTGCTGAGATCGACATCCCGTCCGGGAGACGTTATCTCGCATGTCGGGTACTCGTCGCTGACGGCCTCGATGGAATAGATGATCGGGGCGCGGTTCTCAAGGCTGTCGGTATCGATGAGCCGGATCGCATATTTGGCCGTCCGCTTTATGATGAAAGCGCCCGCGGCATTGCTGGCGCTTGGTGTGAGGCGTGCCTTCGTGCTGTCGTCGAAGGCTATCCACGCCGAACGTAAGTCTTTGTTCGCGCGCAGCGAGTACTCTGCACGAGTCCCGGCAAGGGCCGTGAAATCTCCGATATTGTCCTGAAGAATCTCCGGCGCTTTTCCGGTGTAGGAGGGATAGACGAGAGTAACGGTGAAACTCTGAACTATCGGAAGGTCCACGACCTTCACATTGTATTCGGGCGTCGATTGTTCTCCTGCAGTAATGAAATACACCAGGCTGCTTCGCACGTTTGGAAACTGGAAGTAATACTTGGCGTCCCCGCTCTGTTTCGCCTGGTGCTTTTCGAATTCCTTCTCGCCCGCGTATTTCTCGCTGATGGTGATATGTGATGGGAGACGTGTCGCCGTCGCGAGTGACAAGTCAACCTCCACGTTCAGCGTATCACCGCGTGAGAGCTCGGTGTCCCCGGGAGTTACGGCGATCATGTATGCTTTCGGGGCCGCATACCTATGGGTGAAATTGACCACTCTGCCAAACGCTGAAGGTACCTGGGAAGGGAAGAGGATAACCGTAATGAGAGTTGCCGCAATTGAGGAGGCCAAAAAAATCCTCGGCCCGCTTTTACTTTTGTATTTCAGTGCGGGTCCTACGTCGAGGGTCGAAGCCTTTGTGAAGATTTGCCCGATGTACGCCTGTGACAACTCCTCGGAACTGAATTGTCCCTGGCCGGGCGACATCAGCTCCACTGCATTCCTGAGACGATCCTTGAGATCGGGGTATCCCTTTCCGACTCGAAGAGCGGCCTCGAGAAGCTCATCCGTCCTGGCGGAACTTAGGTACCGGATTGCGTGTGGTACGACATATTTGAAAACTGTCAGGAGAAAAACAAACGACGACACGGAGAATAGTATTTCTCTTCCGACCGTGCCGAATTGGAATATCAGTTCAAGGATTGTGGATGCAAGTGCGGACACCACGAGGACCGCAAGCGATGAAAATCCGCCATCGTAGATTTTCGCAAGTATGCCGGCAAGCCGGATTCTCCGCAATGAGTCCAGTATCTGATTATTCGGGCCATTGGTCATGTAAGACTCTTGCATTGCTCAGTGAGTCAGTGCCCAGTAGACTATGTTTGTTCCGAATTCGAGTGCCTCCAGTCGCTTCGCCTCCGGGTCGCCATGAACCTCGGGAGGATCCCAGCCGTCCGAAGGATTACATTCGGTCGTGTAGTACACTGCAAGCCGGTCGCCGATAAATATTCCGTAAGCTTTCGGCGGTTTGCCGTCCTCCCAGTCCTGTATCTTCGGCGGGCCGTTCGAAAAATCAAAAACACAATCATACAGGCCATAGGAATAGGGGAGCTCCACGAGAGCCCTTTCCGGAAACACTTTCTTAATTTCCCTGCGGAATGCAGCATCCATGCCGTAATCGTCGTCCGCGTAAAGGAAGCCGCCATTTTCGAGATATTGGCGGAGCCGGCTTGCCTGTTCATCCGTAAACCTGATGTTCCCATGCCCCGTAATGAAAAGAAAGGGATAAGTAAAAATATCGTCGCTCATGATATCGACGTAGTAATAGTTCGGATCGACATCGATGTCTGTATGAGACTTGACGAAGTCGAGCAATGTCGGCTCTTCGAGAGGATCATTATACCAGTCTCCGCCACCGTCGTATTTCAACCTTGCAATCCTGAAAGCGCTGGATTTCTGTGCCACTGCCTCCTCGGCGATGCACAACGTGACGGCCGAAAGGACTATCAGCAAAAAAGCTTTATTCATTATTTTCAATCTAAAGAAGGAGTCATGGAGTTTCAAGCTAAAGGGATTTCGCGAATCGACTTCGAAATGGAGTGTTAGCCTTAAGTATTGTATGTTAGAACATGGAGCAATTCATAAGTCACAACGGCTATCTGACAGTCTTAATCGGCATTACTTTGGGTGGAGAGATCGGTCTGTTCGCGGGAGTAGCACTGGCTCACACAGGCTCCATTTCCCTCGCCGGAGTGGTGGTTTTAGGAACTGCAGCCTCGTTCATAGCCAACACGTTTTATTACTACGCCGGCAGACTTCTTTGGCATAAGTGGTCCTGGCTCAGGCTTAAGTTCGGCGAAAGGGTTGAGAAGACCTCCTCCGGCGTCCGTCATTACGGCTCCCTCATAATGCTGGTCGCGAGATTTTTCTACGGCATCCGCGACATTGTTCCGATAACGCTCGGTCTCTATGAAGTTGGCGCGGGAACATTTGCGGTCTATAATGCAATCGGTGCTTTTGTCTGGGCCTTTTTTTTCACTGTCGTGGGCCACTTCTTCGCTGAATTCGTCCAGAGCTCCTTCCGAAGTTTCCAGGCTGGTCTGGTTCTCGGCGTGGCAGCTACGATCGTAGCGATGGTGCTGTACTTCCTCATACGCAGGGGAACTGCAAGAATGCGGGATCGTTCGGAATCTTAGACGCCGAAAAGGAAACCGCCGGGCGGCTCTTATTAAGAACGTCCCGGCGGTCTAAAGTCAATCAATTCGGAGGGGAAGCCTCACTGTGTGCCGTCGTGACAATCCGTGCAGGAGCCTTCTTTCCAGGCATCTCCGATACCGGCCGGAGGGTGGACAAACGCGACGCCGTCAAGGCTCACGTTCGTAGTCGGTTTCTCACCCTGGTTGAGTATAACGTGACAGGTCTCGCAATTATGGGGGATGACTTGACCGTCCGCGCTCTTATGATTGCCGTCGTGGCACCGGAAACAGCCCGGATATTCCTGATGTCCTATGTCGGTGGGATACGCTCTCCAATCAACTTTCATGTAGGGGAAGAAATTTTCCCGGTAGATGGACTGAAGTGACTCGACCGCCGCTTTGATGTCCGAGCTCCGCTGGGAGGCAATTTGGGGATACCTGGTCTGGTAGAAGGAATCGACGAAGAGCCCGATGCTGTCCAGGGCGTTCTTCGTGTTTGTGTAATGAGGGACCAGCGCGTTCACCGCCGTTTGTTTGATCCAGGGAAGAGTTGGATTGATTGAGCCGCTTGCCATGGCTTCGTTCACCGCATCGCCCGGAGATTTAATTACGTGCGTCGGACGGTTGTGGCAGTCCATGCAGTCCATCGTCTTGATGCTGAGGTGTTTGATCGAGTCCGGCGTGAACGGGTTATCGCTTGTCGTAAAAGTCTGCGTCTTCCCGTCCGCATCGACAACGCGAACCCACGGTATGGTCTGCGAGGACGAATCGGTGGGAAGGTATTCGACCGTGTGCGTGACATGCCAGTGAACGGGGGGATGCTGGCTTTCTCCTGAGGTGCTCTTTCCTATTCTGATCAACATGTCGAGGTTCCAACGAGTGTTGGAAGAGTCCTCGAGGTAGAATGCTTTTATAATGCGGCGTTCGCCGACAAACGACTGGGGCCAGTGACACTGTTCGCAAGTCTCCCTGGCAGGGCGCAGGTTCTTGATCGGCGTCGGGATCGGTCGCGGGTATTTGTCGAAGAGAACTGAGTAGACCTGGTATGCGCCCGACAATTTGGATTTTACATACCAGTTTGCGCCGGGGCCGACATGACACTGAACGCAAGGCACCCTGGCATGCGGCGAATGCAAATAGGTGGTGTACTCGGGTTTCATGACCCTGTGGCAGATCTGTCCGCAAAAAGTTACCGACTCAGTGAAATCGAAAGCGCGGTAGCTCCCAATCGCGGTAAATACCATGAGGAGTAGAGTGCCGGTGGAAAAAATAAAGAACACTCTGCGGTGACGCGGGTCGTTGAAGTCGATCTTCGGCATCGGAGGGATGCCCGCTTCCGATGCTCTTTGAAAATGCCTCCTCTCCAGAAGCGCGCCGACCGGGATTATTATCAGTCCGAGTATGAGAACGCTTGGGAAGAGTATATATGTAACAATTCCAAAGTAAGGCGGGAGCGTGTTCCATACCGCGTCGATCACCATCAGGATCACTATCGCCCCGAATGTAACGGACGCGATAATTGCGCCGGTCATGCTTATGGGATTGTAGAACAGGTCCGGATACTTTCTTCTCTTCATCATTACCTCTGTATGGTTATTTTCGTCAAACGGTCCTTCGCCCGGGATGTGCCTCGGACTCAACATCATCACTCATCAACAATGACGACATCAATAGACCTGCTCAGGGGAATGGTCTAGAAAGGCGGAAACTAGTTCTGCCCAATCTCATCTGCCGGGCATAAGTTACAATCTTATACCCATTTATTTCAATATATCGCCGAGATTTTACCCCTTTACGAAAATTCTCCACCACACGCGGAAAGACTGCTTCGTTGATTAGAAAACCTCCCGGCAAGAGGAAGATCGATCTGTCAAAATTGCCGCCCGAATGAACGATTTGAAATTCCTTGGGAATGGACAGCTGATTTCACAGCCTTTCGGAAAAACCGGCTTAACCGCGAGAGACCAATATGTTTGAGTCTTTCAGGTCACAGTCGTTAAATTAGAGCATCATGGCAATCAGAATATTCGTGACGGGTGGGACCTTCGACAAGGAATACAACGAGCTGACGGGGAAGCTCTATTTCAAGGACACTCATCTCCAGGAGATGCTCAAGCTCGGAAGATGCAAGATCGAGGTCGATGTCAGGACTTTAATGATGATCGACAGTCTCGAGATGACCGACGCGGACCGGGGGATCATACTGGAGAACTGCGTCATGTGTGAGGATGAAAGGATCATTATCACGCATGGAACCGATACCATGGAGCAGACAGCCCAGATGCTCGGCAGAGCCATCAAGGACAAGACCGTGATCCTGACCGGTGCGATGATCCCTTACAAGTTCGGAAGTTCTGACGGGCTGTTCAATCTTGGAAGCGCGCTCGCCTTCGCGGAAACACTACCTCACGGCGTCTATATAGCGATGAACGGGAGATGCTTTAACTGGGACAACGTCAGGAAGAACAGGAAGACGGGCGAGTTCGAGGAAATCCGATGAACCTCGTCCGCTGCCCGTGGCCTTCGAATGATCCGCTCATGATCGAATATCACGACAAGGAATGGGGTGTCCCACTGCACGAAGACAGACTCATCTTCGAGTTCCTTATTCTGGAAGGGATGCAGGCGGGGCTTAGCTGGTCGACGATACTGCATAAGCGGGAGAATTTCAGGAAGGCATTCGCCGGTTTCGATGTGCAGAAAGTGGCACGGTTCGACTCGCGAAAAATAAAAAGCCTTCTCGGTGACGCGGGGATTATCAGGAACAGGCTGAAGATAAATGCCGCCGTGATCAACGCACGCCAGTTTATAAAAGTGCGGGAGGAGTTCGGAAGTTTCGACAAATATATCTGGCAGTTCGTGGGCAAAGAGCCTAAGGTCAACAAGCTCAGTTCACTGAAAGAGATAGTCGCGACGAGCAGGGAATCTGACGCGATGAGCAAGGACCTGAAGGCACGCGGCTTCAAGTTTGTGGGTTCGACCATTTGCTATGCGCACATGCAGGCTACGGGCATGGTGAACGATCATATGATGAGCTGTTTCAGATACAGGGAGTTAGCCGCAAAGAAATAGGCTCGACCGGATTACCATTCACTTAATCAGGGAAAAAGCAATGAGGAGACTGTCTGCTTATCTGGTTGTGGCGGTCATCGCCTGTCCTTGGCCCGGCAATTCGCAGGAGACGGTCAAACTGCCGCCTCCGGACTCAACCGGGGGAATATCTCTCATGAAGGCATTTAAAGAGAGGAAAACTTCCCGCTCGTTTTCCGACAAACCGATCCCGCAGCAAGTGATGTCCGATCTCCTCTGGGCGGCATTTGGTGTTAACCGCCCCGATGGGCATCGCACCGCACCGTCGGCGATGAACTGGCAGGAGATCGATATCTATGTTGCCACTGCCACGGGATTGTATGTCTATGATCCGCCGACGCATTCGCTTGAGCTTTTGTCGAAGGTGGACGTCCGTGACAAGACGGGGACTCAGAGCTTTGTCAAGAACGCGCCCGTTAACCTTGTGTACGTAGCGGATATGTCTCGCGTGAAGAAAGTTGCAAGCGAAGATCAGCCGCTCTGGATGGGTGCCGATTGCGGCTGCATCGTCCAGAACGTCTATCTCTACTGCGCTTCCGCTGGACTTGCTTGCGTCGCGCGGGGGTCTATCGATAAAGCTGCGCTGGCCAAGGAGATGAATTTGCGCGCCGATCAACGGATCATACTATCGCAGACGGTCGGATACCCAAAGTAGCTGCTGTTCCTCCTACGAGGGCTTCTGCGCGTGTCTGTTTGCTGGGAACAATATCTGGAATTTAGTAAGTTTACAAAGTTGTAAATGCGATCCGGCTTAACGATGCTCACTGCAATGAACCCGGAGCGTTAATCGTTTCTCAAGCAATTTGGAGGCCCTTGTGCTCGACATGAAAGAAGAACAACGATGGGACAGGCTGGCCCTGGTAACCAAGATCCTGCGGGTCGTGGCCGTGCTGATAGCCGTGGGTTTCATCGCCTGGATGGTGTGGGGACGGCGGTGAACTATTCAGCGTCGGAAGTTGGCCTTTCCCGTTTAACCGTGATAGTGGTCATGGTTTTGCAGGATGTTCGTGCGGGACAATCCCAAAAGATTCAATGCCGGGCTCTCGATTGTTAGTGCCCGAAGGTCAGGCCGGATGAGCTGTCGATAAGCGGATAAAACCTGATCGATTCTCGTCGCATATCAGTCGTTTTGGTGTTGCATCTTTGTTCTCCCCATGATATAATTTCGCCGCAGTTAGACAATCTGTTATTCGGTCGTCATTCAGAACGGACTCGCTTATAAGTGGTCAATAAATTAAGGCGTCATTTGCTTCGATATCATCCGCTCTCCCGGAGAACTGCGGGATGAGTATGTTCAAGACTATTTTTGCAATCTCAATTCTGTCTCTGTCCGCCGGTGACGTTGCGGTCGGGCAGTCCACTCAGAATTTCCAATGGATTCCTTCGGGAGCCGCATCGGTTGGAGCCGTCAGCGCGATCATGATCGGCAAACAATCGTCCGCTTGGTCGGGAGATGTTCTTGTCGGAACCGCAGACGGTGCTATCTACCGATCAACCGACTACGGTGCGAGTTGGTCACACTCTAGTCTGCCCGGAGAAGTTCTTTCCCTCGTGCAGAATGACAGCGGTGACATTTTTGCCGGTGTGCTTAAATCGGGTCTCTATCAGTCCACGGACGGTGGGTCTAGTTGGAATCAGATCGGTCTGATCGGTTATTCGGTCCAATGCGTGGCCGCCAGCGGAAATGCTATGTACGCCGGCACGTTCAGTTCGGGGATCTTCTTCTCCACCGACAGAGGCGTCAGCTGGAAGGCTGTCAACGATAGTCTGCCCCACTACAACGGGGCGGGGCTTCCAAGCGTAAACGCACTTGCCATCGAGAGTACGACGGTCTTTGCCGCCACCGTCGCAGGTGTTTATTTTTCCACAGATAACGGTGAACATTGGACATCAGATGGAATGAGAAACGCCTACGTGTTTGATTTGGCAATAAATCCGGGCTCGTCTGGCACGTGGAAGTTATTCGCGGGAACATACAATGGAGTTTTCGTTTCAGACAACACAGACTCTAACTGGGCCAACAAGAGCGCCGGTCTATCGGACAGCGTCGTTAAGGACATTGAGGTCTCCGCCTCCGGAATCTACGCTGCCACTGAAGGCGGTTTGTTCACATCGACCAACGGCGGCACTAGTTGGACAGCCATTAATCTCGGGATAACGAGTCCGTTTGTCACATCCGTTGCCGCCTCAGATACGACCGTTGTTGCCGGCACGGCGGGAAGCGGTGTTTTTCTTTCGAACAATAGGAATACCTGGCTTGCCATCAACTCAAGCATAGGCAGCTCCAGCGTCGCCGGATTTACAGTTGACGGTCCGGTCATCTATGCGGCGACGAACAACGGTGTTTTCTTTTCACCGGACACCGGTCAAACATGGACACCGGCCAGCAATGGAATAACAAATGACCAGGTTACCGCTTTGGCGACAAACGGGAATTACTTGTTTGCCGGCACAACTTATGGAATGTTCGTCTCGAAGGATAATGGCATGACATGGCTCGCCGTGGATAGCCTGGCGAATAAATCTTTCACGGCGCTTACTGCGTTTGGAGGCACAGTGATGGCGGGGACGGGGTCCGGCATTTACCTCTCGACAGACAATGGCACGACGTGGGCGTTGTCGGACAGCGGACTGACAAACCTTTCAATAAGCGGATTCGCGTCAACTGGTGCGGGAGTCTTTGTCGCCACGAACGGAGGCGGAGTTTTCCTCTCTACCGATAACGGTGTGACATGGAGTGCGGCGAACGGAACCCTCACCAACTTATCGATAACCTGCATTGTTGCAAACGGGCAGAACTTGTACGCAGGAACCAGCGGCGGGCCGTATGCGTCGACGTCGAGCGGCCAGCTGTGGAACGCGATTATCACGGGTCTGGACAATAATCCGGTAAACGCTTTCGCGACTGTCGGCACCTATCTCTTCGGTGGAACTGCGAATGGGGTCTATCTTTCGATCAACAACGGTACCAGCTGGGACACGTTAAGCAACGGACTCCCGCTCGCTAATCCGAAAGTGAAGTCAATGGCAATTCTCGGACCTGAGGTGTTTGCCGGGATGGACGGCGGAGGAATCTGGCGCGGCTCGCTCAACGATATTACGGTCATCAGACAAGCAATTGCGACAATTCCCGACGGATATTCGCTCTTCCAAAACTATCCCAATCCTTTTAACCCAAGTACAATCATCAGCTATCAATTGTCGATGAACAGTCACGTGACGTTAAAGATATATGATGTGCTTGGCAGGGCGGTGGCGACCCTTGTCGAAGGAAAGCAGGCTGCGGGAACTCATGAGGTGGAGTTCAACGGGTCGAGGTTTGCAAGCGGTGTCTATTTCTACCGGCTTCAGGCGGGGAGCTTTTCGCAAACGAAGAAGATGCTTCTCCTTAAGTAGGCCCGCCGATTTTCTAGCGTGTGTCCGCCGTCGAGGGGACTTATGCAATTGGGGATAAAGCTTATCTCGCCTGTCTTTTTTCCGAACACCAATCTATGCAACGCCGGCCTGGTCAGGCCCTCAGGTCATTCAGAGAAATGGTGTCGCCATGCATTGGGTATATAGCCCGGCAAAAAAAAGCGGTGACAACCTGTGGTCATCACCGCTCCATAAAAAAGCCTTATGCGGCTCGTCTACTTGGTATTCGGTTTCATCGCCGTATCGGGTGAAGCCTGCATCTTCATCTCTTCTCGCAGTATCGAGATTTGCTGCGATATGCTACGCTCGTTCGGATACATCGCCTGGAGCCCTTCCAGGAGATTGATTGCCTTGGGGTAGTCGTTCTCTTCCTGGTAAAGATTCAGAAGTATTCGATATGGATTGTAGTACGTCTGAACATCGTTCGGGTTTTCCTTGATGGCTGCGCGCGCTCCCTTTTCGACAACGGCAGCGTACTTCTGGAACTGCGGCATTGCCTTCATCGCGAAGTAGAGTCTTGCTACATCGCTCAGGATCTTGTAATCCATCGGTATGACTTCAATCGGGAGTTTGGCCTCCATGCTGTCCAGGACCGCAATCGCCTCAGTTGTATCTGCCCGCATCGCGTAGTATTCAGACAGGCGCATAAACCCGTAACGGTAGTTCAACATCAGCATCCGGACGTTGTCGTCGTAGTAGATATTCGGATTGTTCAAGTTAGTGAAAAGGAACCCGTAATGTGGCTCGGTATGAGCGATCTTCGGTGTGTGCAGGAAACACTCCGTCATGATCGGCTCGTTCAGCGCGTAGTCTTGCACAGGCAGTGTGTTCTTGACGGGCGTCAGCTGAAGAGCCAGCCCCTGCATTTGTAAATATGAGCTCAGACCGATGAAGTTGCCCGGTGCAACAGTCACCGCGAAATATACGGGGCGCTTCCAGGCGTTTGTCTGGACGATGTTCTGCATCAGCAGATCCTGGGCCCTGACTGCCCCGACACTCCCTGCCTGCATCGTGGGCTTCATCGTGTACTCGATGTAGCCGGTGTTGGTTATGCTAGTGTCTGTTACTCCGAATGCCCTGTATACATCTTTCGGAACCGGAATCTTGAACGTCTGGGTTTTCCACTCCACCGGCTGAATATTTTGCAGCTGTTCGTCCGTGAGGCTTATCGGAACCTTCTCGGCACCGTGTGGGGTCTCGTTTTTCAGTTGCAGATCGTACCAATCGGTGTTTGCCAGACTCAGATTGACTATCCTTACATCGGTTCTTATTCCCAACCCTTCCTGCAGATACCAGAGCGGGAATGTATCGTTGTCGCCGTTGGTGAAAAGTATCGCGTTTGGTTTGCACGATTGGAGAATATTATATGAATAATCGAAGGGGGCATAGTTGCCATGCCGGCTGTGTGTGTACAAGTTCTGTGCGAACATGTTGACCGGGACAAGAGCGAAAAGCACCGCGGCAGTGCCGGCCGCGATCAACATTTTGCTCCTCTTCTCTTTGATCTTTGTCATAATCAGATCAATTACTCCCGATGCGCCCACACCTGTCCACATCGCTAAAACGAAGAACGATCCGACAAAAAAGTAATCCCTCTCTCTCGGTTGCGGATCCTGCATGTTGAAGTAGACCACCAGGGCAAGCCCCATCATGATGAACATAGTCAGAAATGCCAATCCGAACTTCCAGTCTTCCTTGAAGTGATACCATATACCGAAGAGTGCAAGAAATAGCGGAATGGCAAAATATCTGGACGGATATCCGGCACGTCCGTCATACCATCCCTTGGCAGACGTGATGAAGGCTATGGGCGCGTCCTGGATGTCGCCGGCCCTTCCGATAAAATTCCAGCCGACGTAGCGGAGGTACATATGGCTGAGCTGGTATCCGAAAAAATAATCCAGGTCCGATGAGTACCTCTGGTAGCCGGCCTGGTACTGTGGCTCGCTGCTCCAACGCCTGGGCCAGAAGATCGGCTGCGAGCCGTATTGGTCGCGATTCAAATAGCTGACAAGACGCGCGAGGTTGCTCGGATTGTTTTCATTTATCGGCGGGTGTGCATTTGCTCGGACAAAAACAAGGGTGTATGTCGAATATCCAAGCACGATTAGCAGGCCGGCCATAAGTGAAGTGCTGAGTATCCAGCGTTTTGCTTTCTCAGCCTTGTATGCACCGTAGATTGCGGCGATGACCAAACCTGGCGGAATCATCTGGATTATGAAACTGTGCGTGATGTTGAACGGCCCGCTTTTCAAATCTCCGTTGAGAATTTCAGCCATCCACTTCACTATGCCGGGATAGATAATTGCGAACGCGAGGGCGGTCACGACGGCAAATTTGAGAAATGATTTCCACTCGAACTCGTAGTACTTGAAGTAAATGAAAACCGCGATCACAAAGAAAACGAGTAGACTCAACTGATGGATTCCGATCGATAGTCCCATTGCATAAGCGGCGAGCAGGAGATATTTCTGGCTTCCCGCTTCTTCGGCTTTCTCGAACCAGACCATGCCCAGCCAAAGTACCAGCGAGGCAAAAAACATACTCGAGGCGAACAGACCCGATTCAACCGCATTGAACCAGAATGTGTCGGATACGGACAGAGTGAACGCACCTATAGCCGCGGAGCCGAAAACGACCACCGCCCCCAGGGCGTCGGCAGGGAATCCTTTCCATCTCGATATCACTCTTACGCCGATGAGGTAAAGGAACATGATCGCGAACGCGCTTGCAAGAGAGGATACCAGGTTTATCCGCAGAGCGGGGTTATGGACGAACGGCGTCATCATTGCAATTCTTCCGAAGAGGGTAAACAGCGGTGCTCCCGGCGGGTGCGGGACTTCCAGCGCGGGCGACGTCGCCGCATATTCCCCGCAATCCCAGAATGCAACTGAGGACTGCGCTGTCATTCTGTACATGAACAGCGTGATGAAGAAGATGGCAAGGGCAATGTAGCGGTTGAGGTGCTTGAAATTCATTTTTTGTCCAGTGATTTGGTTGACTTCGTGGCTTACATTTTACGCCCGAACAGACGAAAAAACAAGATAAACGTTGAAAACTCCTCCGCCCCACCGGAACATTCGCGGCGGATAACTTGCAGGAATTTCACAAAGTCTTTATACTCAATAGGAATGATTCGTTCGGAAGTGGAAGTTGGCCGTCGTTTATAGGCGCTTACTGTTTTCAGTATTTGTGGCCTTGTTGTTCTCAAGGACTCCCCAGGCAGTTGGACAAACCTTGCTGCCCAAGGCACATCATTACCATGAGTTCGAGGTAACCCCAGTCGGGCATTCCAGTGAACCCTCGGTTGCAGTCGATATGAACAATCCATCACATGTTTGCGCTGTCTACCAGACAAGGGCCTCAGCAGTTTACTCGGTCGATTCCGGAGGCCAATGGACGAATGCCGGCAGCATAGCCGTTGAAGGATATCGTGTGTCCGGTGACGTTTCGATCGTTTACGATAATCTTGGCCATGCAATTATGTCCTGCATAGCTTTCGATAAACTCGGCACGGCAGATTACTGGGGACATGGCGCAACCAGAAACGGCATCTTTGTCAGACGCTCACTCGACGGAGGGAAGAGATGGGAGGCAGGGTACATTGCTGTCGACTCGCAGGCAACCAGGCCTG
>JAJYJD010000275.1 GCA_021789755.1 Bacteroidota bacterium | reverse complement strand
ATTGCACGGCAGTGGAATTGGAGCTTTCAATACGAAAATGGGAAACAGTCAGACACCCTTTACCTTCCGCAGGGAAGACCGATAAAATGCCTGCTGACCTCGGTCGACGTAATTCATGGATTTTACATACCTGCTTTGCGCGAAAAGCAGGATGTCATCCCCGGAAGAGTCAGATATCTGATGCTCTACCCCGAGGAACTCGGAAATTATGAAGTGACGTGCAGCCAGTACTGCGGACTCAATCATGCGCTGATGATGACTCGAATGATCGTCCTTCCGAGGGACAAATTCGATCAGTGGGTAAATGCCGGAGTAAACAAGGAAGAAGCCCGCGAAGTCGCCACCGGCAAACGGTAAGGTGAGGATGTTTGAAGATTAGAAGTGTTCACTTGAAGACGCAGTCATTAGGAACGGATCAGCGTGGAGGATCGGAGCTGAAAGTGACTTACTCGTCAGCGGCAGTCTATGAAGAAGGGAGGCATCACACACGCCTCTGGGAACTCTACAATGCTGCGCTCGAGCTTATCAAGATCAGGATAACGTTTTTTGTCGGCATGTCTGCGGCTTTCGGATACCTCCTCGCCAGCGGAAATGTCTCAGGCGGGATGGTACTGCCTGTGCTCGGCATATTTCTTCTTTCATGCGCCTCCGCTGCAGCCAATCAGTACCAGGAAGTCGCCACGGACGTGTTGATGCACAGGACCAGCAAAAGGCCGCTGCCTGCCGGAGTCGTGACCCCTGCGTTCGTTTTGACGTTCATCCTGATTCTCTCTGCAATTGGTTCAACTTTGATTTTATTGACAGGGAACCTGACTGCTCTGGTTCTGGCATGGCTGGCTTTCATCTCTTACAACGGGGTCTACACGCCGCTGAAGAAGGTGACACCTTTTGCCGTGATCCCGGGCTCATTCGTCGGCTCATTCCCTGTGATGGCAGGTTGGGCAGCGGCAGGGGGACAACTTCTCGACGCCCGTCTCATCGCAGTTGCAGTGTTCTTTTTCATCTGGCAGATACCGCATTTCTGGCTCCTGATGGATTTGTACAGCGTGGATTACGAACGCGCGAAATTCCCGACCTTGAGGTTGATTTATAAAGAGGCGGCGATTTCTGTTTTGATTTATGCATGGATGATCGCTCTTGCAATTAGTTCACTGTTGTTCATAACATCTGGAGTCGTCGATAATCTTTTCGGCCGGATTGGACTGGCGGCTTTGGGCATCTGGCTCGCGCTGAGCACATTCCCGATTGTGCAGCAGAGTGTCGACAAACGGGCAACGAAGGCTGCATTCATGAAAATAAACGTTTATGTACTTGCGGTGACCCTGCTAGTGATGATCGACAAACTAATGAGGATTCTGGTAAAATGAATTTTCTCGACAGGCTCGCGATACCCGAGGCGGCGGAACGTCTCCAGATGTTAAGGTATCTTCTTGTATTAGTTACTCTGATTTTTGCCGTTTATGCTAGCATTGTCGTGATCGCTGCAACGGCTTCTGCGATCTTCGACCGGCGCGGAAGAAAGACGGGGAATGAGAGCTACTCCAGATTTGCAAGGGATCTTGCTCATCTGGCTGTACCTTCCCGCGGAGTTCTGATTGCACTGGGAGTTTTGCCGCTCGTCACGCTCACGCTTATCTATGCGCAGCTGCTTTACGGTATGAAGCTCGGGGTCTCAACTTATCTCAGCGTTGCGGCTTTGTTCACGTTCGTCGGCTACTATTTTCTGGCCCGGTATGAGAGATCATTCAGGCTTGAGTCCATCATGACCGCGTTTCAGCGGCTGGCCGCTTCGGGGAAGGCAGACGTGAAGAAAAATATTGCCGCTGACGTGGATTCATTCGAACGCGCTGCCGCGGCTCATCGGTTCAAAGACGGCCGGCGCGCCGCGATTCTACTCTGGATCGGGACATGGATTTTTCTCGGCACAACCAGGCTTGCATTCACGCCAGCTATGTGGTCGCATCCCACTTTCTGGACCGTTGTCTTTTCCGGAAAAACGATATGGAGTCTTCTAGACTTCCTGGTGATGGCGCTGGTCGTGTCAAGCGCGGCCGTGATGGTCTTCTTCTTCAGGTTCGAACACGGAATTGCGCTCGACGCGGACGACTCATACCGAAAGTTTGTCCGCCATGCGGTTTTGCCGGTCGGCCTCGTTGGACTTGCATTGGAACCGATACTTCTCTTTTTCGAGATACAGAATCTTCCTCTGACGGGAGTATCTAATGCAACGTTCGGGGTTGCCGGGATCGGAATGTTCGTCGCCCTGTTCCTTCTTATCATGTTCTACTTCATGCTTAAGGATTCTGCGATAAATCTCGGGAGTTATGCCCTCGCAGGAGTTGTTTTGCTGGTGCTCGTATGGGCTGCGAAGGATGAAATGGCGTTCCGCTATGCTACCCGCGTTCAGGATCAGCATTTAGGAGCAAGATACGAAGCGCTGCTTGCTTCGATGGGCGAGGTCAAGCCGCCGCCAGTTATGAGCGGGGAGGATATCTACAATGCCCGCTGCAGCGCGTGTCACAGGTTTGACAGGAAGCTTGTCGGTCCTCCGTACTTCATGACGCTGCCGCACTTCGTCGGCAAGATGGATTCACTTGAAGACTTCATTAACAATCCGTACCAGGCCGTGCCGGGATATCCTCCGATGCCGAACCAGGGCTTGAAACCGCAGGAAGTAAAGAACATCGCGGAGTACATTATGGGAGTCTACCTCGCCGCCAGCAAGAAAGGCGAAGCGAAGGTAGTACAATGAAAAGGAACGACGGAAGAACGGAACGCGGATAGCACGGGACAGGCTGACTTTCACGGATAATGTTGACAGATAAATTTTCCGTGTCGATGGGTCCACATCCATATAATCCGTTTTCTTGGAAGGGGAGGTTCATGACGACAACTACCGACGAGTATAAGCGCGGGATGCTTCAGAACACGGGGGATTTCAGCGTGTTAATTCAGAAGAAGGGTTCTGCCGGCAACGGGAACGGGGTCGAGAAGATCGTTTGGGAGCACGGACGAAGATCCGGGTATGAAGGCCGGCATGTTTATTTGCGAGATCCATCCATGCAGAAGCTTTACGGGCGATGCTCTCCCGAAATGAAAAGAGCTCTTTGCTGGAATTGAGAAGTCGATTTCATGAGCCGGTCTCGGTTCAAAACCGAATGGTTCCCATTCCGGACGAAGCAGCAACCGGCGTTTTCATGCCTTGAATGAAAGTCTGCGGTGAGCCAACTTGTTGAAACGCAGGATTATGCAAAACGAAATAAGAAACGGCTTAGAGAGTTTAACATAAAGAACCTTTTACGGATTCCATCATCTAATCAGAGATGCAAATCCGACCACTACAAATGGACATTACATGGATTTTCAAATCAAACCGACTTCCGAATTCAAGGCCATATCTATCGATGGAACCTACAAATTTCTCGGCTCAGATGAAGAAGGCCTCTCAGAGCAGGCCGTAAAAGATCGTCTCACCTTCTTCGGAAGGAACGAGATCACAGAAAAGAAGAAAAATCCCGTCTTAGAATTTCTCCGGCGTTATTGGGGACCGATGCCATGGCTTCTGGAACTCGCCATGGCGCTCGCATTTGCACTCAAGCACGAGATCGAGGGTATTATCATCTTCGTCCTCCTGACCGTGAACGCGATTATCGGGTTCATGCACTCGCGCGGTTCACAGAAAGCAGTCGAGCTCCTGAAGCAGAGGCTCGCGATTAAGGCGAAGTTGCTCCGCAACGGGAACTGGTCTACCGAAGCCGCCGGCGGCATCGTCCCCGGCGATATGCTTGTCGTAAAACTCGGCGACATTATCCCTGCCGACGCGAAGATCGTAAGCGGCGACGTGTCGATTGATGAGTCTGCTCTCACAGGCGAATCTCTCCCGGTTGAAAAGGGAAGTTCAGATGTCGTCTACTCAGGTTCGGTGGTCAGGCGAGGCGAGGCGAAGTGCGTCGTCGTCAATACCGGCTCGAACACATATTTCGGCAAGACCGCAGAGCTTGTGAAGATCGCTAAGCCGAAGTCGCACCAGGAAGAGATAATGATGGCGATAGTCAAGAACATGATGTACCTCGGCATTGCCGCATCTCTGATCGTCGCGGGTTACGCGATCGTAATGCACATGGGATTGCTCGTCATAATGACGTTCATCGTCGTTTTCCTCATGGGCGCGGTGCCGGTCGCCCTCCCCGCAGTGATGACGATCGTGCAGGCGGCGACCGGAATGAAGCTTGCCGAAGAGGGAGTTTTAGTGACGAGGCTCGATTCTATCGAAGACGCCGCGTCGATAAGCGTCCTTTGCCTCGACAAAACGGGGACGATAACCCAGAACAAACTCGCTGTCACAGACAGCATTCCATTTTCCGGATTTGGGAAGGAAGACGTCATTCGGTCAGCGGCTCTGGCTTCGAGATCGGAAGGTATGGATCTCATCGACATGGCGATCATCGATTTCGCGAGGAAGAGCGGCGTCAGCATGAATTCTCACAAGCAGGTTTCTTATACTCCGTTCAATCCGGCAATAAAGAGGACCGAAGCTGTAGTCGAATCGGACGGCCATCAATACCGCGTCGTCAAAGGAGCGGCGCAGATTATCCTGTCGATGTGCAAGGGGATAGATTCGCAGATTTCTGCGGAAGTGGGCCGGGAAATTGCAGCGTTCTCAAAGAAAGGCTACAGGACCATAGCGGTTGCGCAGTCCGTGAACGGCGACTTCGACAATTTGAAATTGACGGGACTGGTTCCGCTTGCGGACCCGCCGCGTCCCGATTCCAAAAAGATGATAGAGGAAATAAAGGACCTCGGCGTCAAGCCGCTGATGCTTACAGGGGACAGTCTCGCTATTGCCCGTGAGATAGCGGAGCAGGTCGGCATTGGAACCGATATAATCAGGTTTTCGGACATAAAGGATATGA
>JAJYJD010000274.1 GCA_021789755.1 Bacteroidota bacterium | reverse complement strand
AATCCGGCTCTTGAGGCCTGTGTGCATGACGCCATTCAGGAACGTTCCCGCAGAAACGATCAGCGCCTTGCAGGCTATCTTGACGCCGGTTCCAGTTTCTACACCAACGATCTCGCCAGCGTCGGTATAGACATCAGTGACCATATCCTGCACGACACGAAGATTCTCCTGTGCCTCCACCCGGCGCTTGGCTTCGAGTGAGTAAGCTTCCCTGTCGTTCTGCGAGCGCGGCGACCATACCGCCGGACCCTTGGACCTATTAAGCATTCTGAACTGGATACCGGTGACATCGGCGATCTTAGCCATCTCTCCACCGAGGGCGTCTACTTCCCTCACTAGATTACCTTTGGCGGTCCCCCCGATAGCCGGGTTGCATGACATCCTGCCAATTGCTCCGATGTCCATTGTCATGAGGACAACAGAGCATCCCATCCTTGCGGCAGCCAGGGACGCCTCAATGCCGGCGTGACCGGCTCCTACCACAATGACATCGTACTTAGGGGGATTCATTCCACTCATGGCCTTACAATATTTGGCAAAGACCGTATTGAATCGAGGTGAACCCGAGCCTTGGTCCTGCCATTTCGTCAAAATGTTCCACGTGAAACCATTACTTCCCGATACAAAACTTTGAGAATATGTTATCCAGAACGTCTTCAGTCGTGATTTCACCTGTGATCTCGCCGAGGGCGTTTAACCCGGCCCTGAGATCCAGTGCCACAAATTCGCCCGACTTTCCACTCTTCAGGGTTTCCAAGGCCATTTTCAGACTCTTCCTTGACCTCGCGAGAGCATCCCTGTGGCGGGCATTTGTAACCACTACCGAAGCTTCATTTGTCTGCTCACTCAACGCCAACTTTAATAACCCTTTTCTGAGGTATTCAATTCCATCTCCCTTGAGGGCGGAGACGTAGAAAACATGGCCGTCCTTCGGGCTTCGCGGGGCCTCTGCCGGATAAAGATCGGTCTTATTCCAGACCTTAACCAGCTTGATCCCTGTATGCGCGCACACATCGGCCATTCTATTGTACATCGGGTCGGTGCCGTTATAATATTGTTCCTTATAATCCATTACGAGAAGGACAACATCGGCGTTCTCCGCCTCCCGCTGCGCCCTCTCGACCCCCTCGTGCTCGATAGTGTCCGCAGTCTCCCTCAGACCTGCCGTGTCAGTAAGCCTGAACAGCACCCCGTTGATTGAGATGTTCTCAGAAATCGTATCCCTTGTTGTGCCCGGAGTCGGATTGACGATTGCCCTATCCTCACCAAGAAGTACATTTAACAAGCTTGATTTCCCTGCGTTCGGTTTACCCGCGATCGTCACTCTAACACCTTCCCTGTAGATCTTCCCGACGGCGTAGCTGGCAAGAAGACGATCCACCACTTCTATCGCCCCGACCATCCGGTTCTCGAGCGTTTTCCTGTTCGCAAACTCGACATCCTCCTCGGAGAAATCAAGCTCCAACTCGAGTAGAGAAGCCAAGTTAAGGAGTTCGTCTCTGACGCCCTTCAGTTCCCTCGACAATTCACCCGACAGCTGTCTGATCGAACTGCGGTAGGCTGCCTCACTTTGTGAGTGGATGAGGTCGCCGACAGCTTCCGCCTGTGACAGATCCAACCTTCCGTTAAGAAACGCCCGCTTTGTAAACTCACCCGGTTCGGCGGAGCGCGCACCCGTGGATAGCATCAGCTGCAGAACCTTGTGGGTGACCAGGTACCCGCCGTGGCAGCTCAGTTCAACAACATCCTCACATGTATAGCTGTTGGGCGCGCGGAATGTAACCGCAACGACCTCATCTACGAAATTCCCGCTGCCGTCCAAGATTCTCCCAAAATGGGCGGTATGAGACGGCGAATCAGACAGCTTACTCCTTCCCACAAAAACCTTGTCTGCCACAGAGAATGCGTTCCGCCCCGATACCCTGATAACACTTATTCCTCCCTCACCCAGAGGAGTCGCCACAGCTGCTATTGTATCATTGTCTTTCAGCTTCAGGTACATATGTAAAGTTAACACACCCGCCGCAGGAGATAAAGGAGCATGCGCTCCAATTCCGCAAATGTATTTAGCATGATCACACTCCATAGCCCGGACTCCATCTCGGCATCATCACTCAAAACCGGCACGGAGACAACGAGCACAGCCTTCGCCAGTTGTAAGTGATTCCATTTCATCTGAACTTACGATTAAAAACACATGAAGACTTTCAGCAAGTCATCAAAACTCGACG
This sequence comes from Bacteroidota bacterium, assembly GCA_021789755.1. Taxonomy (GTDB): domain Bacteria; phylum Bacteroidota; class Ignavibacteria; order Kryptoniales; family JAKASW01; genus JAKASW01. The sequence continues at coordinate 2,687 of JAJYJD010000274.1, read as the reverse complement.
ACGTCTGCTACGACATCCGGGGACCGGTCCTCGATGAAGCGAAACGCATGGAATCAGCGGGACAGGAAATACTTAAGTTGAATATCGGCAACCCGGCGCCATTCGGCTTCGAGGCGCCGGAAGAGTTAGTCCGGCAGATATCGGAGAATCTCACCCGGGCGGAAGGATACATCGATTCAAAGGGACTGTTGGCGTCGCGCGAAGCAGTTGCGTCCTACTCCTCAAAGAGTGGAATCAGAAACGTCAATATAGAGGATATCTTCATCGGGAACGGTGTAAGCGAGCTCATCGTCATGGCGATGCAGGGCCTTCTAAATGAAGGCGACGAGGTATTGATACCTGCGCCCGATTATCCGCTGTGGACCGCCGCTGTCGTGCTCGCAGGCGGAACGCCGGTCCACTACATTTGCGATGAACAGTCCGACTGGCAGCCCGACATATCCGACATCAGGAAGAAAGTCTCGTCCCGGACGAAGGGGATCGTCGTCATCAATCCGAATAATCCAACGGGAGCAGTATATTCTGGAGAGGTGCTCGACCGGATAGTCGAGGTTGCGGAGCGAAACGAGCTGATAATTTTCAGCGACGAGATCTACGACAGGATACTCTACGACGAGGCCAGGCACATTTCCATAGCCTCGCTGACGAAAAATGTACCGTGCGTAACTCTGAACGGACTTTCAAAATCGCATTTGATAACGGGATACAGGGTCGGCTGGATGATATTCAGCGGCAATTTGCCGGGCGCCAGAAGCTACATCGAAGGTGTGAACATGCTCGCTTCGATGAGGCTGTGCAGCAACGTGCCAGCGCAGTACGCCGTGGCGGTCGCGCTGCAAAACGACGAGACCATCAGAAGGCACACTTCGGCAGACGGCAGGCTGAAGAAACAGCGCGACCTGGGATATGAACGGCTGAAAAGAATTCCAGGACTCTCTTGCACGAAGCCGCACGGAGCATTCTACTTCTTCCCAAGGATCGATACCAAAATGTTCGGAATTAAGGACGACGAGAAACTCACACTCGACCTCCTGAAAAAAGAACGGGTTCTCGTCGTTCAGGGAACCGGGTTCAACTGGTTCGAGCCGGATCATTTCAGGATTGTGTTCCTGCCTGAAATGTCTCTCCTGCAGAGAGCCTTTGATGCGCTTGAACATTTTCTCAAAGACTACCGACAGAGATAGAATATCAAGGACACTTCCCCGTGCAGTCATTTCATTCCGTAAGACAGCTTCGAGATTTGTCAGGGGTCTTTCCCTGACGACACTTGAAAACCGTCCTGTTTCCGCTTAAAATACCGGTTGTGAGTAAACGGAGGCTTCGCGAGCAAATGTCATCAGTAAGATATTTCCTGTTCCTTGCGGCTGCGCTCGTCGTTTCCGCTTGCGGCGGCGCGAAGGAACAAAATCGATCCGCGGCAAAACAAACGGGGGAAGACATGACCACTTCATCCGCCGAAAAAATTGTCCTGACAAGTCCCGCTTTCAAAGAGGGGGAGAAGATTCCCAAGAAGTACACATGCGACGGTTCCGACATCTCACCGGCGCTCGACTGGAATTCCGTGCCGGCACAGACAAAAGGGCTCGCCCTGATCGCCGACGATCCCGACGCTCCCATGGGAACATGGGTTCACTGGGTCATCTTCAATATTCCTCCCACACTCACCGGTTTGCCGGAGAACGTTCCCGCTAAGGACTCACTCCCCGACGGGACTCTGCAGGGGAAGAACGATTTTCGAAACTACGGCTATGGCGGTCCGTGTCCGCCCGGCGGAACACACCGATATTTCTTCAAGCTGTATGCACTCGACACAATGCTGAAGCTCCCGGCAGGCAGCAAGAAGTCGGAAGTTGTTAAGGCGATGCAGGGACATGTCCTTGCCGAGGGAGCGCTCATGGGAAGATACTCGCGCTGAGATCAGAACTGTCGGTCACAGTGGTCTGAATCGCTCTTGCGCCGCCGCTCAACTTATCTATGCCGAAGAAATGTGCTTGCTTCCGTAAAACGGAAAGACTAAATTCCATCTGCGTTCTTTCATAAAATTGAAGTCATGGTGTCCCGCCCATTTATGTGATGGACGGACTGAAAAGGGAATCCCGTCGGAAAGACTTTCCGGATCACAAACGGGAGCTGCCCCGCAACTGTATACGGCAAAAAGAATAGCCAAGCCACTGTCCCGATTTCGCGGTAGCGATATCGGGGTGGGAAGGCGAAGGCAATAGCGGCCGTGAGCCAGGAGACCTGCCAGGACTTTTTCGAATCCACAACCTTCGAGGGAGAGGTTAAATTCAATCGCCATTGGCGAAAGAGTTTTTTGCTTCATAGCCCCAGCCTCATCCCGAGGTTGGGGCTTTTTTTTGCTAACCAGGATCAGGATGCTTGCACTCGCACTGACATTGCTGCTCAATTCAAGCGCCGACTCGCTGAGAATCTTTCGGGCACCGGACGTCGTCGTGACATCGACTCGAAACGGCGTCCCTTCACGGCAGTCACCGTCAAAGGTCGTAGACATCGACGTGAAACAATTTGAAGCCCTCGGCTTCTCCGATATTTCAGACGTGCTATCCGCTGCCGGCGGGCTGTTCGTGAAAGACTACGGCCCGTCGCAGCTCTCGACGATAAGCGTCAGGGGCACTGGATCGGAAGAGACGCTCTTTATGATGGACGGCGTAAGGGTAAACAGCGTA
>JAJYJD010000273.1 GCA_021789755.1 Bacteroidota bacterium | reverse complement strand
TCCCGCATCCCGACGGACCGACAAGCACAAGGAATTCCTTGTCCTCTACCGCTATGTTTATATCTTTTGCGGCGCTTATCCCGCCTTCATAAACTTTCGACACGTTTACCAGTTTTACGCCTGCCACGTTAGACTCCTGCGATTTGGGATTTCAATTATGAAAGATTGGTCAAGAAAAACACCACACGCATCTTAGTGCTTCCTCTACCTGTAACCTGCACCGCATCACACCTCTCAGTGGATCTCGGTCGGATCTTGAAGCCAGGTTCAAGAGGGAAGTTAGTGCGCCATTTTTTTAATTGCAATTGGATGCGTTTGCAGGCGTATCAAATCCCGGTTGGTAAAATCGATCTAAGTTGCCGAAATAGTTGGAGATGCTGAGATTATCGAGTCCACGGAGAGGACAATAGATGCGTTCTGAAGGATGATAGAGAAGCAGATATTCTTCTAATGAATCGTCCGGTTGAACTTTCACATATGAGTAAATGCCCGGCCACGAAACACAGGATACTCTACATTAACTCGAGTCGGTTCATCCGTTGATTCACGATGTCGCCATAATTATCACGCCTTAGTCCGGCTCATACGTCCAACTCAACCCGACTCCCCCAAATACCCGGGGGAATTCATAACGAACAAGATTGATGCTAACTGCTTAGACTCTCTCCTAGTTCATAGGCTGCGGTGCAACCTGATATTGCTCCAATTTTCCGTCGGGCATCTGGTAAGTCCAGACACGCAGCGTGCGGTTTTGAAACGCAACACGGAACGAACGTTCGAGCATTCCGCCGCGCAACTGTTCCCCCGTTTGAACGAATTCCTTCGGCGTGCCGAGTGGCCCGAGACTGGATTCGAAATCTTTCAACGCCTGCTCACTGAAATAGAAATTCGCATCAGACGTGAACAACGAACGATCGATTGTTCCCTTCTGCAGTCCCGCAAAGATCTCACGTGCCTGTGCCGTCCTCATCGCTGTCTCCGAGTCCTGCGTTTTGAACAAGAGCCGCGCTATTCTTGTCCCGATGGCGCCTGCCGCCGAGGAGGCATCCTGGTTTGTTAATACCACCACCGCGGCACTGTCGTCAGGGAACACCATGTTGTAAGCCGTGAATCCGGAGACTTCACCGCTGTGAGATATCAAGCGATGATTATCCATCATTCCGACCGACACACCCAAACCATAATGTGTGCCTACCCCGTTTTTCAGGAGCACTTCCGTCTCGAGCTGTTTGTATGAGTTCGGGCTTAACAAACTCTCATCGATGAGCGAGATATCCCATTTTGCCAGGTCACCGGCGGTCATCGCCAGTTCACCCGCGCCCGCCATCCATCCTGCACCTTCTTCCGGCGCAACACGCAGCGGTCCAAGACCATATTCTGTATATCCCGCTGGATCAGCCTTCGTCAGCTTCCCCTCGTCGAAATTCACGGCGCTCGAAAGTCCAAGAGGCTTCAGAATATTATCATGCAAAAATTTGTAGAACGATTCGTGGGTGATCTTCTCTACGATCCGCGCCGCTATCACAAAGTTCGTATTGCTGTATTGCCAGCGCGTTCCCGGTTCAAAATCGAGGGGCTTCTTCGCCCATCGGTCCAGAATTTCCTGCGGAGGCATCGGTTTGAGCATCATTGGCGGCACATAGTCCTGCGGCCAGAAATCCTGATAGCCCGAAGTATGAGAGAGAATTTCCCGAACCGTCACATCATTTGCCTGCGTCAAGTCCGGCAGCCACTTTGAGATCGGATCGCTCAGGGTGAGCTTCCCCTCTTGTTCAAGCAGGAGTATCGAGGCGGCCGCGAATTGTTTGCTGATCGAACCTATCGCATAGCGCATGTCAGGTTTCGCAGGCATAGATGGGTCGAGCCTGGCACTGCCGTAAGCCTGTGCATATACTATGCGGTCATGTCTTACAACGGCCAAAGATGCACTCGGTGTTCCGGTCTTCCTCAGAACCTGCATCGCCACCGAGTCCACTTTCGATGCGAGAGAATCTGGCATCGACACGTTCTGGCCGGCCGAGAGTTGAGAACAAAGGACGGTCATTGTCAGGGCAAGCAGGGTCATAAATCCGATATGCCTGCCGCCTAAAGCTCTCCTTGAAGCGACTGTCTTGCTGAAGTTCATTCTCGATCTCCTCAATATGAAGTTTGTTCTAAATACCGACTCTAATAAGGAACCAGGGATATATTTCTCTGCCCGGCAGCGGGAGCAGTCATGTGACGCTCGGTTCACCGACGAGCGGAATCATAATTTTGACCTTCGTCCCGACTCGCTGCACACTTTCAATTTCGATGCGACCTTTATGCTCTCCTACTATACGCCTGGCAATCGACAGTCCGAGTCCGCTCCCTTTCTGGTCGCTGCTTCTCGCCCCTTTCGTCCGATAGAACCTGTCGAAGACTCTCGGCAACTCCTCCGGGCTTATTCCTTCACCGTCGTCTTCAACTGCAATTACCGCCAACGAGGATTGGCTATCCACCGAAGTGGTGACCGAGACCTTCCCTCCTCTTCCGCTGTACTTTATCGCGTTCTCCACCACATTTGATAAAGCCCGTTTGAGGAGTTCCGGGTCCGCGTTCAATTCACATTTGCTCGCGGTCTTCAGCACCAGCGAAACGTTCTTCCTTTTTGCGATCGGCAAGTGAAGAGAGACAGCTTCACCAACCGCTGAGTCCAGATCCGTCGGCGCCAGTTTTACAACGATGGATGATTCGAGCTTCGACAGGTAAATGAGATCTGTCGCTAATTTGGATGCATACTCAACTTCGGAGACCAGCTGCAGCAAATTCTCGCGCTCGCCGGTTGTCAAATCCTCCTTCATCAACAACATTTCTATCTCAGTCTGTATAACGGTCAAGGGAGTCTTCAATTCATGAGAAGCATCCAGGAGGAAGTTTCTCTGGGCCTCTATGAGCGAGCCGATTCTCTGTATCAGCGCATTGAATGAGTCTCCGACTCTCTCGATTTCATCGTTCGTATCGGGCACATTTAAAGACGCCAGCGGCCGGTTCACCTGGATACCATCGATATCCTGTGCCATCTTCTCGAGTGGACGAAGAGACCGGCGCGCAATCAAGACGGAGCCTATCCCAACTATCAAAATTGAAATCGGGGCGATAAAAAAGGCTATGCCACGGACCCTGTCGATCGATTCCCGGGTGGAGGAGAGGGATCCCATCACGACCACGGTTCCCTGTGATTGTTCGCCAATTTCAAAATCTTCAGACGTTGCCCGGTATGGCTTGCCACGCACGCGGATCGTAACAAAATCTCTCAATTGGTTCTTCTTGATGAAAGCCGTCGGTTTCACTAGCTGCGCAATCGAATCCTGCCCGTTGAACAAGAAGACTTCTCTTCCGTTTGAATCATATACTACCACCTGCAGAACGCCGATCTTGTTTTCGAAGGAAGATATGGTTTCGCCGATGTCCTCGCGGATTCCCGATATGTCGCTCTGCAAGCTTTGGTCGACCAGCCGGTTAGCTATGCTGCCCGCAGCCGCCTGAAGAGTTACATTGAAAGAACTGTAAGAATATCTTTCATAAAGCTCTGCCAGGACAAAACTCAGAGCCACGATGACGATAGCGAAGTAGAAAGTGACGTAAAGCGCAACCCTTATCCGAATCGGGATTCTCATTCTTCATCTGAGATTGTATATCCGATACCCCTGACTGTCCGAATGATTTTTTGCTTCGATCCTCGCTCGACCTTTCTACGGAGCAACTTGATGAACGCTTCTATCACATTGCTGTGAGGATCGAAGTTCATATCCCAGACATGTTCGGCGATTTCGCTACGGGTGACTATCCTCTTTCGATTGACCAGTAAAAATTCCAGGAGCGCGAACTCCTTGCCCGATAGCCTCAAGTCCTTTCCGTTTCTGAGCGCCTTTCGTGCAGCCCTGTCCAGCTCTACGTCGTTTATCTTCAGGACGGGGGTCTTCTCGTCGGAGGCCCTGCGTGCTAACGCGCGGATGCGTGCAAGGAGCTCGCCCGCGTGGAAAGGCTTGGGGAGATAATCGTCGGCACCCGTGTCCAGACCCTTAATCCTGTTCTCAACTTCGTCAAGTGCGGTGAGCATAATGACCGGTGTGGACACTTTTTCTTTGCGCAGCTGTTTGCAGACTTCAAAACCGTCGATGTCCGGAAGCATCAGATCCAGCACAACTACGTCGAAGTCGTTGGTCTTCGCAAGGAATATAGCTTCCTTCCCCGAAGCTGTAACATCGACAGCGAAGTTCTGTGTTTTAAAGAGCCGCACCAGCGTCCGCTGGAGACTTTTATCGTCTTCGACGAGAAGAATTCTCATTAGTGCGCAGCCTCCGGACGATTGTCTTTTCTCAGGAAAGCATACATCATCGGGAGCAGGAATAGGAGAAGGAACGTCGATACGGAGAAGCCTCCGATGACGGCTACAGCAAGCGGCTGCTGCATTTGTGCACCCGCACCTATGCCGAGCGCAAGCGGAGCGAGCGCGAAGACGGCCGCGAGCATTGTCATCAAAATCGGCCTTGCTCTCACCACAGACGCCTCGATTAGCGAGTCATATCTCGGTTTGCCGCTCCTCTCGAGTTCCTGAGACATATGGATGATGAATATCGCGTTCTCGGCTACTATTCCGACCATCATTATCATCCCGACGAAGCTCGATATATTAAAATCGATTCCGGTTATGAACAATGCAAGTATCACGCCGAACAATGAACTCAAGTTGGCGGAGAACACGGCGATGGGCACCGCAAAGCTTTCGAACTCGAACAGGAGGACGGTTATGACGAGCAGCGATGCGGCAATCAGGACTATGAGAAGTCCGAGGAAAGACTCCTGTTGGCTCTGATATAGTCCTCCGAAGGAATACGAGACCCCCTGGGGAAGAACGAGCTTCTGATTGAGAACCTGCTTTATCGCGGCCACGGTTGAGCCGAGATCA
>JAJYJD010000272.1 GCA_021789755.1 Bacteroidota bacterium | reverse complement strand
ACCACTCTTTTCCATTTACCGGGCTCTGCATGCCAATGTCATCGAATTCTACGCCCAGATCGAGACGACTTTGATATGCGCTGAGCGCCACTATTGTGAGTGCTGCGTCTTGCGCGGCACTTGGATTAATGTTACAGCAGGAGTTGAATGACTATTTCTTTTTCGGGAATACTTGAGCTTGAACGGGCACGCAGCCGACCCCCAAGGGGAGCGCACGATCATAGGCGCGATTTCACAGGACCGGAGCAGGGCTACGTGAGGAACATGTCGCTTTCTCTAGGTCCTACCAAAGCAGATGTCCTTGTCCCCCACTCCATGATAACCCTCTACAATCTCCGTCAGGGAGTACTTATGGCTGGAATCGCCGAGAACGGCCCCGGCAAGAACCCGGAGGCCAGGGCTATCGAGACGGTGAACGGCGTCAATCCGGAAAAGTGGAAGTCGCTTACTGAGTTTTCTTCCCAGGAAGCTATCTCTCCGAATGAGATCATCCGGCTCGAAGGACCAAAATCCGATCGGGCGATGCGAATCGTGGATCTCTTCTGCCCGCTCGGGAAAGGACAGCGCGCCCTTATTGTCTCACCTCCGAAAGCAGGAAAGACTATTCTGCTCCAGCAGATTGCGCAGGCCATAAATGAGAACTCCCCCGAACTCGATTTGATCGTCCTCCTCATTGATGAGCGCCCTGAGGAAGTGACCGATATTAGAAGAACTATCAAAGGTGAAGTCTTCGCGAGCTCGAACGACAATGATCTCGTAAGCCATGTCAGGCTCGCCCAACTGGTGCCGGAATACGCAAAGCGAAAGGTTGAGACCGGAAGGAATGTGGTACTCCTGCTCGATTCGCTGACACGCCTGGGCCGTGCCTTCAACGTGCACCAGAAGAGCAGCGGCAGGACTATGTCCGGCGGCGTGGATATCCGCGCTCTCGAAGTACCGAAACGTATCTTCGGAGCTGCGAGGAAATTTGAGGGCGCCGGCTCGCTGACGATCATCGCGACTATCCTCGTCGACACAAATTCCAGGATGGATGAACTGATCTTCCAGGAATTCAAAGGAACCGGGAACATGGAACTTGTGCTGGACAGGGATCTTGCCAACGAAAGAATCTTCCCTGCCATAAACCTCGGCGTCTCTGGCACGAGAAGAGAAGAACTACTTTTCGGGGACAATCTCAGGCAGTATCAGGAGCTCAGACGATCGATCGCACGCATGTCCCCGCGCGAGGGTATGCAAAACGTCCTGAAGCTTATCGCCAGATATCCCACGAACGAGAAACTACTCGCCAACTTCTGAACCGAAGTTTCATCTTCGCCAGGTGCTCCCAATGTACTGGCGAGTCTGTGGCAATACCAATTGCCTCATGCAGCGCGCCACTGCCACACTCAGTCTTCTTCCGGTCGAAACAGATGTCTCAGTTCTGCCTTCGGCAATTTCTGATCAGGCATTTGGCTTTGAAAGGCAAATTAATTTTCAATCTGCGAAGGAAGAAGAATTTGTAACCAAAATTTCTCACCGCAAAATCTAAACACTCGTTTAGCGTTACTCCAATTCATCGATATTTTAAAAGAAATTCGACGATTTTTTGTTCCAATTCCATTTAGTATCGTTCATTCCATTGGGAAAACGTAATATCCAGTTACGCAAAAGTTACGGAGATCGGCGAAGTAGCCGGCTCGGTGTCGTAAACTAAGCGAATCAGCGGTCTTGGTTCCGGCACGTCCCTTGCTATATAATAAGCGGACGCTCTCCACCGTACGCGCCGGCCGGCACACGGCGGTTTGTCTAAGTCGAAGCACAAACTCCGTGGAAAGCGAATGCGTCCACCGACAGGGTTGATTTTAAGTCAGCGTCTAAAAAGGACATTCAATGACGAGACGTTTCACCCTCGGAGAGAATATGAAAAAGATATTTTTGTTTGCTTTTCTCTTCATGACGGCGATTGATGAAGGCGAATTATTTGCACAGACGCAATCAGTAAGTCAATCCGCAAATGTGAATTTGACCGTTCAGACCGCAATGTCCCTGACAAACGTCCGAGGGGTAAATTTTGGCACACAGGTTCAAGGATCCGCGGGTGCTACCGTAGACCCTGTAAATGGCGGTGCGAACGCCGCATACTTCACTCTTTCCGGTGCACCTGCAAATCAATCACTGACGGTCAGTTGGACTCCATCAGCAATCCTCACGAACACTACCACGAATATTACCTGGACTCCAAGTGTTGCTGTCGGAAACACAACGACGCAGACCGGTGCTACGGTCCTCGCGTCGTCGGGTTCCACATCCCCGGCAAGTAGCTCAGGGAATCTTTACATTTGGGTAGGCGGATCAACGGGTGCTGTCCCTAACAATGCCCCTGCGGGATTGTATCAGGGCACTGTCACTCTCACGGTCCAGTATTAGAAACGATGACAGCTTCAGAACACGCGGGTTTCTCCTCGCCACCTCATGTATTTCGGTAGACACATCAAATTATCAATCTTCAGGTTTTCCGTCGTTCTTCTGGCGATAATCGCGACCGAAGGATCCGCCCAGACTCAGAGTGCATCACAATGGGCAACCGTCAGGTTTAATGTAAAGAGCGCGATGGAACTCAAGGTGAATCGAAACCTTGCTTTTGGCTACGTAATTCAAGGTAAGACTAAAGTTTCTGTTGATCCCATCGCGGGCGGCAGCATGGCCGCCTATTTCTCACTAAATGGACCGCCTGACACCTTCGTGACCGTGACCTTCTCCACAAGTCCGCTCACAGACGGTCAAAACTCCATCCCCTTCAGCGGCCTCCTTGCGGGTAATTACGATGCCGATCAGATCGGGGCAGTTCCTATCAGCTCGGGGAACACGATTACGACCGGCGCGACCGGAGAATATGACTTCTGGGCAGGCGGCACAGCGACATTATCCCGGTCTCAGCCTCTTGGAGTTTATACCGGCAGTTTCACGCTTTCTATCGCATACTAATGCTCATCCAACTATCATTTGCCAATCCCGTCAAAGAAAAATCTGGCGGGGTGCTCATTCCAACAATAATATTAGCCGCCCATCGTTTGCTAAAATTAGTTGGAATGGCACTAGCTGCTTGCAGGGGCTGCCCCGCATCCAAGGTCAAGTTCCAATCGGAACGGGAAAAGTGCCCGCAATTCTAAAAAGAAGAAACCTTTAAATTCAACAATATACAGCGGTTCCACGGGCTCGTCATTGAAACTGTGCCCTCTTTTTGCTATTCTGTCAAGTGTTAGGATTAGCCATCGCCATCGTTTCATATCTCGTCGGTTCTTTTCCGACCGCGTATGTGATTGGTAAGCACTTACGCAACATCGACATGTCCAGAAACGGTAGCGGAAATATCGGCGCAATGAACGCTTACGAAGTCACAGGCTCGAAAACTATCGGCATTTCGGTGGGAACAATCGACGTAATGAAAGGCTTGTTTGTGACCTACTTGTCAGCGCGAACGTTCGGACTGACTCTCGGATTGACGTCAGCATTTTTCGTCGTACTCGGCCACAATTACTCCGCTTTTTTGAAATTCAAAGGAGGCCGGGGACTCGCAACAGGAGCCGGGGCACTCCTTGTCATTCAACCTTTAGCCGTCCCCGTCTACCTGGGAATATACTTTCTGCTGAGGTTGCTCGGCTTGAAACTATATCTTGCCAGCGTCATCGGGATTACTGCCGCCTTTGTCGTGCTGTTCATAGAAATGTCGCCTGTAGTGCTGAACATGGCCGTCTCAACTGCGCTCTTCGCGGCCATTGTTTCAAAACACGTGTTGCCACTCAAAGATGAGTTCCAGAATGCATGAAGAATTCCGTATCCTGAAGTCGGACCGCAGTAAATCTTCTCGGCCCTCGGATTCAAGCCGTCGCCTGCTCCCTGCGGTTTCAGCACTGATACTGTACCTCGCACTGGTCCCGGCGTTCGCCCGGCCGCAATCAACAGGCGACGACCCGACCTCGAGCCGCCAGAACGCGATCACTAAGACGGTGAAGGAAATAAGTCCTGCCGTTGTCGGCATAAACGTCACCGCCGTGCAGGAACAGCAAAGCCCCTTCGCACTCAGCGATCCGATGCTGAGACAGTTTTTCGGAAACGATCCTTTCTTCCGCCAGTTCTTCGGCTCACAGAAGATAGAAGTCCAGAGCCTTGGATCGGGATTCATAATTTCGCCCGACGGCTACGTCGTGACTAATGAGCACGTCGTGAAGGATGCAACGAAAATTATCGTGACGATGACGGACGGGAGCAAGAGAAGCGCAAAAATCATAGGCCACGATGACCAGACCGACGTCGCTTTGCTCAAGGTAGACGGTGGTAACCTTCCCTACTGCAAGCTGGGCGACAGCGACAGTATTCTCGTCGGTGAATGGGCGGTCGCATTCGGAAACCCGTTCGGATTGTTCGATATCAACGACAAGCCGACAGTCACGGTCGGTGTGGTGAGCTCGCTCGGTATGAACCTCGCGAAGATCGGCTCCAGGAATTACAACAACATGATCGAGACGGATGCGGCAATTAATCCGGGTAATTCGGGCGGCCCTCTCGTCGACGCGAATGGAAGAGTAATAGGAATGAACACGATGATATACACTGGCGGAGTGAGCAATGCCTACATCGGTTACGGATTCGCGATCCCGATCAACAGGGTCAGCAGGGTCGTGGATGAGCTGAAAAAGCACGGCAGGGTTATTCATGATGCATGGACGGGACTTGAACTTCAGACTGTGGACCAGCAGATCGCCAAATATTTCGGTCTGAGCGAACCGACGGGCGCACTTGTCAGCAATGTCGAACCGAACAGCCCCGCCTCGAAGAGCGGATTCGATCCGGGCGACCTTATCCTGAAATATCAGGGCAGGCCCGTGAGAAGTACAGCCTCCCTTCAATCTCAGCTCGCGGACGTGAGGGCAGGAGAGAAACTCCGCTTCGAAATTTTGCGAGGCGATA
>JAJYJD010000271.1 GCA_021789755.1 Bacteroidota bacterium | reverse complement strand
TTTTCGGATGACCTCAGGCTCGGCCTGCGCGTCGCCAGAGGCCTGTATTCTGAAGACGGATCGTACGGGAACAACAACTACTGGGACAACTACTATTACGGCTCGGGGTCGTCGCTCTATTACAACATTGAGAGCCGGAACCAGCGTTATAATCACTGGGATCTCTCGGGAGGTATCGAATATCGAATTAACCCGCAGACCACTGTCGGCGTCGCAGGAGGTTATCTTCGCGGCACCGCTACTCAGAGCCTGGTCGATCGTGACACGTCGTATTACAGCTATAGTCCGAACACCAATCTTTCCCTATCGTCCGGAACGACCGCCGAGAACTGGAACCACTCCGGCAGGACGTATTACGGCGGAATAAATCTTACCTCACGTCTCAACGATCGGCAGACGATAACTCTCTTATACCAGTACAACAGGGAGAATGTCGACATCGGGGTCGGCTCGATCATCTCAGATACGTCCTACTACTCATATTCCTATTCGTACGACACTAATTACACGTCGAGTATATCCAACTCTTCGTTCTTCGAGAGAAGCGGGGGTGGCGGCACTTCGATACAGACAAGTCATAGGTTCCTGGTATCCCTGCGCTGGAGATTCAATGCGGCCTCCGAGCTGACCATCGGCGGGATTTTAAATCTCGTGGACCAGGCCACTAATACGAATGAACCGACCATCGCTAACGGACATTCTTATTACAATACGACCGGGAATACGTACAATTCTCTTTATTATGACACGACATCGCAGAACAAGAGCATCCAGTGGAACTTCACGGTAAAACAGTGGTCCTTCGACGTCCCGGTAATTTTCAATTACAGATTCTCCGACATGGTGTCGATGCTGTTGGGGCTCGACAAGCAGATCTCGGAATGGCAGATGAGCGACCAGACGCTGGTGGTTTATTATCGCAATTACGACAGCAACAGCTACGGCGGGATAACCGAAAAGTCTAATTACGGCGAGCTGTACAGCTCACCGCAGCAGGATATCAGCGACGTGAACACGACCTTTCTCGCAGGGCTGACCGTATCGCCGGCGAAGCAATTCAACGTCAGGCTCCTCTTATCGCCGAGCGTGCGTGCGTCGTTCCAGGGTGTCTCGGTCAGCAACTTTCAGTGGTGGCTTGGCTTGAACCTTTATCCATAGGGTTCAACCGGGAAGCCACAGAGACGCAAAGAATATTTATTAAACATGCAACGGGAAGGCGCAGTGGGACGGAGAGAAATTATCTTGTCGCCGTGCTGCGGCAAATTATGATTCAATTTAGCGCCCTCGCGTCTCCGGTGTGAAATTTCGGCACAGGGTTGCTTTTCCATCAAGCCCAGCATATATTTGCCGTAGTGTGAGATACGCGTTTTCGGCATACGCGATCGATATCGAGTCGAAACAGATTTTGCCCTGTGCGGGAGAACATCCAATTATCTTATCTGAACGAAACATCGGTGCACGTTGCTTAACGAGCGGGCGAAGCGGTTCAAGCCCGTTGATTCCTCAATCCACAAAAACAAAACAATTGGAAGGAGAAAGACATCATGCAATGGTACCTGAAGGTCGTTAGGGACAATTACGCAAACTTCAGCGGGCGGGCGAGACGCAGAGAATACTGGATGTTCGTCCTGTTCAACCTCATATTCGCCATAGTTGCGATGATCATCGACATGATCCTCGGCACAAGGTTCAAGATGGGGATAGGCGCGTATTCGACCACGCTTCCGTATGGATGGATATATCTGATCTACATGCTGGCGGTCATTATCCCCAGTATTGCAGTCGGGGTAAGAAGGTTGCACGATCTCGGCAAGAGCGGATGGATGCTGCTCATCGTACTCATCCCGTTCATCGGCGCTGTATGGATTTTGGTGCTCTTCCTGATGGATGGGACTCCGGGCCCGAACGCCTACGGTCCTTCGCCGAAAGCGCCCGCAGTCGCCTGAGCATATAAATTTAACCGCAGAGCCGCGCAGAGTGTTTCCAGTATGGAAATTGATCCACGCGGAGTCGGGATGAGAAAAGCCTTTCACCTTTGTATTTCCTCTGCGGTTAAATCCCTTTCTTAAACGCTGCCGCTATCAGGCATGCCGCATTATCTTTAGAGAATATCATGTCGAAGGGCAAAAGCATAAGAAGTCCGTCCATGTTATGTAGGAACGGGCGCAAAGCACACAAGGAAAGGATTTGTTCGCTTCTTTGTGTCCTCCGGGCTTGAGAGGGGAATCATCCGTCCTTTGTGATCTTTGTGGTGAATATACTTAGCTGAGCCCTGCCGGGGGCGGCCTGTTATTCGTTCCTTTCGTGTTTTTTGCGGTTTAAACCTGAGCAGGGCCAGGTTCGAAGGACTTCCGCAGGACCAATGGTCTTGCACCCCCTCCGTGGGTAGTGCGACAAATTCGTGAAGAAGAACAAGATTAACCACATAGGCACATCAGAACACAGAGATTTATTTCTTACGTGCCCTATGTATGTGTTTCACATAATTACATTTTTGCCTCAGAGCCCCCCGTGAAATGGGTTGACATTTTGAACTCCCGCTCGTAGATTCGGGTGTCAGGTACAAAGAAGTTTAACCGATAGTTTAATGCAATTACCATCCGCGGTATATCCGTGTTCTGCCGTGGAGGTACATTTCGACAAGGAGGCTGAGATGATCGACTTGACGCACATCCACCCTATGATAGTCCACTTCCCGATAGCGCTTCTCATACTCGGCTTCCTCTCGGAAGTCGTGGGGCTCATTTCAAAGAAGGAATTTTTCGACGATGCTGCATTCCTGCTCCTCATAACCGGCGCCCTTGGAGCCGTAGCGGCAGTTCTTTCAGGTTCATACGCGGCGGGCGGGCTCGAAGAGGCGGGGACTCTGAAGCAGGCGGTGGAGATTCACCAAGGAGCTGCGGAACTGGCGATGTGGCTGGCGCTTGTGGCTGCGGCTTTCAGAATAGTTTTGGCCTTTACAAAGAAGTATACCGGTTTCCTCCGATACGTTGCCGTATTTCTTTTCCTTATCACGGTACTCGCGGTGGCGCGGGCGGGATATTACGGAGGCGAGCTGGTGTTCAAGCACGCAGCAGGTGTGACGTTCCAACTTGGTTAGTACGGGGCATTATCCGACCGGCCAGCGGCGATTAAAGCGCGGGCCGGCGTCCCCAATAAACATTGTCAAACAAAAGGCAGAGAGGATCCCATGAAAAAGCATCAGTTTACGGCAGTGATATTTATGTTGACAATCGCCTTGCTCCCGGCATGGTCGACGGCGAGGGCAGACAAGCAGAAGGTTGTGGACGACCTGAAGGCAGCCTTTACGGGAGAGACGACAGCGAGCGCCAAGTACGCGGCATATGCCGAGAAGGCGAAAGCCGAAGGTCTGCAAAAGATCGCATTGTTGTTCGAAGCCGCTTCAAAGGCCGAGAACATACACGCGGGCAATCACAAGGCGGCACTTGAACAGCTCGGAGAGGGCGCGCCGGACGTAAAGCCGAAATACGATGTGAAGTCGACCAAAGAGAACCTCAAGGATGCCATCGCGGGTGAAACTTACGAGTCGACGACAATGTATCCCGGTTTCCTGGAGGACGGCAACGCCGCTAAAGTGACGATTGCGGTGATATCGTTCAATTACGCGTACAAGACGGAGCTCAAGCACAAGGCGCTCTACGAGGCGGCCCTTGCGGCGCTCGAGTCCAACAAGGTCGAGACGATGGCGTCGATGTACCAGGTCTGCACTACATGCGGGAACACGTACGAGAATCAGGGACCGGCCCGCTGCGGCATCTGCATGACAAGCAAGGACAGGTTCATTACGGTCCAATAAGGATTCATTGTAACTTTGTTAACAGGCAGGGCGATTCGTGGGAGTCGCTCTGCCGTCAGTTCGTCCATTGACTTTTTCTCAACAGACGTAGCGGGGAATCAGTCCGTGCCATCTGGTGACGGACTCGCCATGACAGGATAAGTGTTCAAGCCGTGCTCCCCCGACTCCCATTTTGAGCCTCCAACGGAGATACATGCGTCTGTATCGCCCACCTTCTGTAGTCTGATTTCAATGATCGCCTCCCGAAATGATAGTAGCAAAGTGACGATGCAACTGCTATTATATCAGAACGGATTAAATTTAAGAGAGAAAATGACGATGTTGTTTCATGAAGGGCAATCCTTTAGGAAATTAATCTGCACCGGGAAGAAGGAGGAAAGTTTAGAATTCGAAAACTGTTCCTTCACGGACTGCGATTTTTCAAAAAGCGAGCTCACGTCGGCGAAATTTGTAGACTGCGTTTTCACGAACTGCAACCTGTCGATGGTGAAGCTCAGCGACTGCAACCTGACGAACGTAACGTTCAGGGAGAGCAAACTGCTGGGAGTGAGTTTCATGGAATGCAAAGATTTCCTCTTTTCGGTAGGCTTCGAGGGTTGCGTATTGGATTACTGCTCATTCGCGAGGAAGAAGATGATGAAAACGTCGTTCGCGAATTCGTCTATGAAGGGGGTCGATTTTTCCTCGACTGATCTGACGGGGGCGAAATTTTCAAACACCGATTTATCGAACGCGATTTTCAACAAGACGACGCTCAGGCAGGCGGATCTCTCGACGGCAACAAATTTTAATATCGACCCTGAGTCGAACAATATCAGGAAGGCGAAGTTCTCGATTTACGGGTTGAGCGGGCTCCTTGGGAAATATGACATTGAAGTTGAATGATCGTGGTGATCGCGGCGATGGTTACGGCCCCGCGTGTTGCAGTGTTTGCTTGTGCCGCGGCGGGCGGCTCGAACAGAAAGCCTTCTGCTCGCTTTTACTTGACCCATGCCACCACCTCTGTGCCATCACCGGCGAGAAGACGATGCCCATCCTCCGGGCGGCATACATCAGACCATTTTCAGAGCACGGCCCGAACAAGCCGCAGAACGGACTTCTTCTGCGAGCGGATGTGCAAATCCGGTTCGACTAAGGATACATAACCGTCACGCCG
>JAJYJD010000270.1 GCA_021789755.1 Bacteroidota bacterium | reverse complement strand
GCGGAGGGAGTTGCGCCGCAATATTTTTACGAGTCCAGCTCCTGGGAAACAGCGGAAAAGAGAGCAATATTCAATCTTGCGAGAAGCGTCAAGCTGTCGATGGAGGCACTGCAGAAAATGAACGGCGTCTCCGGGCAGGAAATCAGAAACGAAGAGATCTCCGTCGCCCTGAATGATGTTCAGGTCGTACATCGCTGGCTGGATTCTGCAAACGGACTCTATTACGTCCTTTTGAAGATGCCGGCTGTGCCGTCCGGCGGAGGAGACTCAACGGCACCGAAATAATCCCGGATTAGAAATTTATGCGAACAATTTTGAAAGGCATGAAAGAGATGCAAACGAACATGAGACACATTCACCCGCTCCTCCTTGCGATTGCCGTGACCGCTATGCCGCTGCTGCTCAGCGCGTGCGGACCCGCCGTAAAAGTGACGAGGGTAAACCCGAACTCCGAAACCGACCTGAGCGGATACTGGAACGACACCGACTCCCGACTTGTCGCCGAGAAAATGATAAACGATCTTGAAAACTCTCCCTGGGTGGACAGGTTCAAAGAAGCGAACAACAGGAAACCGGTTGTGATCGTCGGGAGGATCACGAACAAAACCTACGAGCACATCGACGTGGAGACCTTCGTCAAGAATCTCGAAGCAGCCCTTGTGAACGGAGGAATCGTGAACTTCGTTGCCTCCAAACAGGAAAGAGGCCAGATAAGAGCGGAGCGGCGGGACCAGGCGGCCAACTCCTCCGAGGATACACAGAAGGAACCGGGACAGGAAACCGGTGCTGACTTTATGCTCATCGGGAACATATCGTCTATAATCGACAAGGAAGGCGGGGAGACCGTGAAATATTACCAGATAGACCTGGAGCTTGACAACATCACGACCAACGAGAAAGCATGGATCGGTGAAAAGAAAATAAAGAAGATCGTCAACAGAGCGAGTTACGAATTCTGATGGAATATCGAGCGCGGCTCAAATTATTCGAGCTTCAGAAACGATGCGATCATCGGTACGGACGGGAATGTTGCCGCGAGAAGGTTAGCCACAAAGAGAAGGGATGCGACCAACTTGAGCTCCGTGCGTCCGTGTCTCCGTGCTTCCTGTTATCCCTGGGAGTTCTCTTTCTTGGCGTATTTCTTTCCGGCTGCGCCATGTCGACAGGCTTCTACAAAAGCGTCGACGCGGACCTATCCGCCAATCAGTTCGCAAAGGCCGCGCGAGTGGTCGAGGCAAACAGATCGAAGTACGGCAATAACAGCTCGGTCCTTTATAACCTCGAAGTCGGACTTCTACTTCACTATGCCGGCGACTACCGGCTCAGCACCGAGCACCTCTCGGCGAGCGAGCAGGAAATGGACGATCTGTACACAAAAAGCATTTCCAAAATAGCCGGCTCGTTTGTACTTAACGACAACGAATTGCCGTACCAGGGAGAAGACTTCGAGAAAGTTTACGTCAACCTCTTCATGGCTCTCAACTACGCCGAGCTCGGCCGCCTGGAAGACGCCATCGTCGAGGCCCGGAAAGTCGATCTTAAGCTGAACGAATATTCTCAGCAGTACGGCGGCAAGAACTCGTTCAAGCAGGATGCGTTCATCCGCTACATCATGGGCATCCTGTACGAGGCCGACGGAGATGTCAACGATGCCTTCATCTCCTATCGCCAGGCGTACGCAGGCTATAAAGAATACGACACGCTGTACCAGACAAGTTGTCCGTCGTTTCTGAAGGACGATCTTGTGCGGACTGCCGCCGAGCTCGGTTTTACCGACGACCTGGAACGGTATGAAAACGAGTTCGGGATAGACTCTCCCGATACTTCTGGCTCGATGGGAACCTTACTTATCCTCGTTTACTCCGGGAAGGGCCCGATCAAAGAGCAGGAAAAGCTGCATGTAACCATACCCGATACGAGCGCAGTTCTCCACACGTTCATCGTTGCGGTTCCAAAATTCCATGCACGTCAAATTGGCTCCCGGTATTACACCGTTTCAATATCGGGGGGCGCGGAACACACGAGTACGATGACGCAATTAGGCGAGAATGTGAACAGGATCGCGGAGAAAGACCTCCAGGATCGTCTCGGTCTAATCTATCTCAAAGCCGGCGGGAGAGCGCTGTTGAAGTTTCTTGCCGCCGAGAAGATCAAGGCGGAAGTGAGGAAAAAAGACAACGGAAACCGCCTGGCTAATCTGCTGAGCAGCTCGCTTGTGGACGCCGCGTATTCCGCATCTGAACAGGCTGATTTGAGAATGTGGAGAACGCTGCCGCACGATATTCAGGTTGCTCAATTCCAGCTCCCCGCCGGAAATTATTCCCTGGCGGTCAGCGGTCAGGACGGTTCACGGCTCATGATGGACAATGTTTCAATCGGTCCCGGCCAGGTGCTCATTAAAATTCTTCCGGATATCAAATAAGGAATCATTAGAAATGAAAACTATACTCGTTGCCGTGTTCATTATCGCATCGGTCGGTTTCGTCAACGCCCAGACTCCGGAATGGGTTACGGGGAAAAGCAGCACGTATCCTGACGACCAGTACATCACCGGAGTCGGGAGCGGCGATACACGCCAGGAAGCTGAGAACCAGGCAAGGGCACATATCGCCGAGGTGTTCAGGGTGCAATTGAACGCCAGGTTCAGCACGAACAAGACGGAAACGCTCAACGGTTCCGGGAGCAACGTCAGCGGCAAAACAGTCGATATCACAAGCAGCAGTGTGAATGTCGGGCTGACGAAAACTCTGGAGGGGACGGAAATCGCGGACGTATGGCAGGATCCAAATGACATGGAATATTATGCTCTGGCGGTGCTGGACAGGGGGAAGGCTGCTGTCAGGATCACAGACCAGATTTCCGCGCTCGATACGGAGCTCGTTGAAGTCGGCAATGAAATAGACACGGCCGGCACCAAGCTCGGAAAACTTCGTCTCCTTGTTTCCAGAAAAGACCTCGCCCTGAAGCGCCAGGACCTCAACTCAGATTATTCCGTGCTCTCAAGCTCGGGACAGGCACTTCCGCTGCCGGGCATATCAGCCGACGAAGCAACCACGGACCTTCTGCGGTTTTGTCAAAACGAGATTCGCTTCGGTCTGGATTCAAAGGGACCTCGTTCTGAAAGCCCGGCGCAGGTCGTGTCGGATAACCTGACGTCTCAAGGATTGGTAATTGCTACCGGCGACACCGCAAGTCCTGATTTCACCTTGAAGGTCGTAACCAGACTTGATCCTTCGAAAACTCCGGTGGATGGTTGGTACTATTGCAGATGGGATATCGAACTTAGCATTGTCGACAACGCGACAGGCGTCGTGATGACCGACATCTCAAAGAGAGATCGATCCGGTCAGCTGAGTGTCAGGCGCGCAAAAGACAGGGCGGTATACGACATGGATAAGGCGGTGAAGCAGATGACGGCGGAGCTGATGAATAGACTGTTGGGTGGACAATGACTGCGGATGTCACGGTATGGACCGTGAGATCTTCTGAAGGGGTATTCTGCTTCACTCAATACATTGAGCAAAATTACCCGGTAAGCTGAGTAAGCCAACTCAATTAATTCTACGCCGGTGCCGCGCTCGTCTTTCACTCGCCGGTAACCTTCACTCTTCCAGCGATCGATTCGATGGTGTATATTTTCCCGCCGATCGGAACGTGCTTCATTATAATGTCCCCTTTCAAGAACGGATTATCCCGGGGAACGGGACGGTTATGGCCGTCTATGCGGACCAGCGCCTCTTCGCCGATCAGCGGCAATAATGCGCCCCATGTATAGTGCGGATCGCCGTTGCAGGATCCGTCGATGCTGCTGTAGTTTTCACAGTTGAGCCGGTTGACTTCCCAGTTGCGCATATGGAGCTCGACGCACCTTCGTGCAAACTCGGCGATGTGCTGCGAGTCGCCGTATCGTTCCAGGCCAAGCCAGACAAGATAATTTGCCGGCGGCCACACGTTCCCGTGCCAGTAACTCTGCTCCGGCCATACCGGATCATCGTGGGCGACTGTCGGAAGAAGCCATTTCAACCAGAACTTATCCTTGTTATACAGAGTTGCGAGAACCCGTTTTGCTTGCTGGGAATCCGGTACTCCGGCGGCAAGAGGATAGAAATTCATCGGCGTGAGCCGCGTCAGCCAGTCGCTCCCCGGTTTGCCGGGCGAAAGCGGATGAACCGACATTTGAAGAGATGCCGGCCCGCGATCGTGAAAGTACTCAAGCACCACCTCAACTGTTTGTCCCCTGCTTACATGTACATCCGCGAATCTTTCTTCGCCGTGTCCTTCCTGCCAGGTGTCGATCACCTTCCGGCCGTTCAGGTAGAGGCGCGCTCCCGTACTTGCTTCCACGATGAAACGATATTGCCCGGAGCTGTCGGGAGAAAATGTGCCGGCCCATCTCGCACTCCAATCATCCTGCGGCACGCCGCGCGCCGGGCTCGATTCCTGCCAGTCGCGTCCGACGCGATACTCGATCCTGCGAACGACAGTATCTTTCAGTATCCGGTCTTTGTAATAAGTCGCGTCAAAACCGTCTTTGAACACAGTCTGTGGAACCAGGGCTGCACCGACTTCTTCCGGAACTTCCCACAACCTGCTGCAGTACATTCCCAGCTTTGCGTTCCACAAATGTTCGTTGATTCGCCTGTTCATTTCCCCGTGTTCTTCTTCGAAACGCCGGGCATCTTCCGTTTTTCCGAGTGCAGCGGCGATCTTCCCGAGGTAATCTGCATCCATGGAATACAACGAGTTCAGATCGACCGCGTCGGCATTCAAAGTCGTTCCGACCATGTGCGCCCTGTCGTACTCAACGTTGTCGTCCCAGCCGGTCTCCCACATAGCACCCTGTTTGAATTTCTTTTCGGACCCCCACTCGAGGAGGCCGTCATGGTTCCCATCCCGGGCTTTCATCCACCACTCGTGCCATTTGACAAGATGAGGATACACCTCGGCCAGGAATGATTTGTCCGGCCAGCGCTGGTTCATCTTCCAGACCGCCAGCGCGCCGACCGGCGGATCCGACCGGTC
>JAJYJD010000017.1 GCA_021789755.1 Bacteroidota bacterium | reverse complement strand
GCATGCAGCGGCAGCACCGAGCGGGTTCCATTTGCCTACAATCATTGCGGCCAGGGCTATGTAGCCTCGGCCGGCAGACATGCCGTCAGTAAACGAGTGCTGGTCGAACGCGAGCCATGCGCCCGCAAGTCCGGCCAGCGCACCGCTTACCAGCACTCCGTAATACCTGTAAAGGACCACGCTGATGCCGACTGTATCCGCCGCTTCGGGATTTTCACCGACCGCTCGGAGGCGAAGACCGAATCTCGTCTTGAAAATTATGAATTGGCTCGCGATGACGATGAGGATTGTCACCAGGACCAGTGGGTTGCCGAGTAGCCTGGCGACGTCGGGCTGATTCTCTATGAAACCCAGCTGTATGTGCGGGAGGCCGGGAATGCGATCTGAATTGCTGGAGCTGTGAAAAAGAATCTCCAGTACGAACTTCGTTATGCCGACCGCGAAAAGATTGATTGCGATACCGGAGATGATCTGGTCAGCCTTTATGTTTATCGTTACGACCGCGTGTATGAGAGCTGTCAGAAGTCCGCCGGCGACGCCGCATATTACACCGAACAGTGCGCTTCCGGTATAATATGTCCCGACTGTCGCGCAGAACGCGCCGTTTAGAATTATTCCTTCGAGTGCGATGTTGACGACGCCGCCTCTTTCACTGTATACGCCCCCGAGCGACGCGAGCGAATACGGCACCGTTATTCTGATCGTCTGTGCCAAAAATGCAAGCGAGAATATCTGGCTAATCATTCACACTCAATATTCTTTTCTTCAGGAAATTCACAAGAATTCTTCTGAATATCTTATTTGAAGATATGACGAAAATAATCACTATAGCCTGAAGTATGCTTACCAGCTCTTTAGGCACCATCGTATTTATCACCAGCCCGCCGTATTCAAGCATTCCGAAAAGAAGTGCGGCGAGCACGACTCCGAACGGGCTATTGTTACCGAGGAGTGCCACCGCAATCCCCATGAATCCCGTTCCGGTTGAAAAGCCTTCCTCGAAGTAGTACTTATATCCCATTACGAAATTTGTGCCGACCAGGCCGGCGATGGCGCCGCCGATCGTCATACTCAGGATAATATTTTTCGAGACACTGATGCCGCCGTACTCAGCGGCCTTGGAATTCAAACCGACGACGCGGAGCTCGTAACCGTACCTTGTTCTCTCGACGTAATACCATACGGAGAGTGCCGCCAGGAGGGCAATGAGCAGCGAGAAATTTACCGGTGATCCCTCGAAGCCCGAGAAGATCGCGTCGAAACGCGGGATCCTTCCGGTTGGAGCGATCGGGGGTGTGTGGACTGTCGCCGGGACGTTGTAGATATTCGTGACGAAATAGCTCACGAGCGCGGCTGCGACGAAGTTGAGCATTATCGTGTTGATGACTTCATGCGCACCGGTCTTCGCCTTCAAATAGCCCGGAATAAATCCCCATAGTCCGCCTCCAACCATGCCGGCAGCCACGAGGAGAGGGATTTCAATGAACGAGGGCACGCCGAGCGTGTACATTCCAACGAGGGCCGTCATGAACGCGCCTATCTGCAATTGTCCCTCGGCACCGATATTGAACAATCCGGCCCTGAAGCAGAGAGCCACGGATAGTCCGGCAAAAATGAGGGGGGTGGTTTTGAAAAGGAGTTGTCCGATCCCGTACGTGGTGCCGAGCGTCTGCGAGAACAGTATCGAGTAGACCTCGAACGGGTTCTGACCGACAATGAGGATGAATACTGCACCGACCGCGAAAGACAAAACAACGGCTAGAATCGGGATGACGAAATTCTGAGTTGCAGGATGTTCGAGCCAGTGTTTTTTGGTCGCCATGATTCTAGCTGCCAAATGCCTTCTTATCCTGAATGCCCTTCGAGCCCGTCATGTACAGCCCGAGTTCGCTTTCTTCGACCTTGTTGTCGGGGAACACCCGGACGATCTGCCCGCCGTACATGACAGCAATGCGGTCGGACAGGCTTAGTATCTCGTTAAGATCGGCGGAGACGAGGAGGACTGCCCTGCCGGCGTCGCGTGCTTCGACGAGCGTCCGGTGTATAAACTCGATCCCGCCGATGTCGACGCCGCGCGTAGGCTGGCTCGCGACGATCACCTGTGCGCTCCTCGAGAGCTCCCGGGCAATTATAACTTTTTGCTGGTTGCCTCCTGAAAGGCCGCGTGCAAGGGCATCGGGATCCATCGGACGGATGTCGTATTTCGTGATGAGGAGCTGAGCGTTCCTGGTTATCGCGTTTCGCTTCATAGATAGGCGGGAGCTGAACTCAGGCTGGGTGTGCATGCCGAGTATCAGGTTTTCTCTCACATTCATGTCGATAACCAGTCCGCGCTTGATCCGATCTTCCGGCACATGTGCGAGTCCGCGGGCGAATACCTCGCGTGCGCTCAGCCCGACTATCTGGATTCCATCGATTGTTATCGAGCCTGAAGTCGGCCTGATCAAACCGGCAATGCATTCCACGAGTTGAGACTGGCCGTTACCCTCGATGCCTGCGATCCCGAGAATCTCACCTGAGGCGACTTCAAGCGACACACTCTTGAGGACTCCGATTCCCCGTCGGTCGATGTATGACAGGTCGTTGACTGCCAGGACAGGGTTTCCGGGTTTCTTCTCTCCCTTTTCGACGCGGAGCAATACGGGCCTTCCGACCATCATCTGTGCGAGTTGCTGTGGGTTAGTCTTTGCTGTCTCTACCTCGCCGACGATCTTTCCTTTACGCATGACCGAAACCTGGTCGCTGATCGCCATGACTTCATTCAGTTTATGCGTGATCAGCACGATCGTTTTTCCTTCTTCCCTGAGCTCTGCGAGGATCCTGAACAGTTGGACACATTCCTGCGGTGTCAGGACAGCCGTCGGTTCGTCAAGGACGAGGATATCTGCTTTCCTGTAAATCGCCTTGAGTATCTCCACTCTCTGCTGGATTCCGACTCCGAGGTTTTCAATCTTCTCGTCGAGCGGGACTGAAAGCGAAAATCTGGCGGCCATTTCCGAAACATGCTTGAGGGCCTTCTTGAGGTCCAGGAAACCGTTTCTCGTTTCCTCTGCGCCGAGGACGATATTCTCCAGAACCGTGAGCGGGGGAACAAGCATGAAATGCTGGTGGACCATGCCGATACCTAAGGTGATGGAGTCGTGCGGCGACTTGATCTGGACTTCTCTTTCATGGATCCTGATCCCGCCGGCATCGGGCTGATATAGACCGTAGAGGCTCTCCATCAAAGTGGTTTTGCCGGCCCCGTTCTCACCTACCAGCGCATGGATGGAGCCGGCCCGCACCTTGAAAGTGACGTTGTCGTTCGCCACGGTCCGGGCGAAGCGCTTTGTGATATTGATAAGTTCTATCGCGTACGGCATGATGGATAGTCAGAATTCAAAAGTCGGAAGTGAGGAAACGCAGCTTCTCAATTGCATCGTCATTCCTGCGGAACCGCAGTCGTCCGGATATCACTGCGTCGGAACTTTGATTTTTCCGTCGATGATGTCGGTTCGCAGACTCTCCACCTTTTTGTACACGGCGTCCGGTATCAAGGGTTTATTGTTTTTATCGTAGACAAAATCCACGCCGTTGTCTCTGAGCCCGAATATCTCCGCGGTACCGCCATTGAATTTTCCTTGCTTCCATTCCTTGATGATATCGTAAACTGCCACGTTGCCTTTCTTCACCATACTGGTGAGGACGAAGCCCGGTGCTTCGTTCCACTGGTCCATGTCCACTCCGATGGCATATCTCTTCAGCTCACGCGCCGCTTCGAAGACCCCGAGCCCGGTGACTCCGGAAGCATGGTAGATGATGTCCGCTCCCTGAGAATACTGGCTGAGTGCCAGTTCCTTTCCTTTAGCAGGATTCTTGAATGCTTCTCCCGTTACACCGGCGTAGGCCACGAGGACCTTGCACCTGGGGTTAACATACTTCACGCCTGCCTGGTAACCGGCCTGGAACTTCCTGATCAGAGGGGATTCCATTCCGCCGATGAATCCGACTTTGTTTGTCTTCGTCATCAGACCCGCGATAGCGCCGACAAGAAACGAGCCTTCGTTTTCCCGGAATTCTATCGCGATGAGGTTCTTCGGGAGTGCTTTTGTCGAATCGTAAGAATAATCGATGCAGGCAAACTTCTTATCCGGGAAATCCTTCGCTACGTTCGTTATGTCGTCTGTGAATATGAAGCCGACGCCGAAGACGAGGCCGATGCTTTTCTGGCTGGCGAGTTGACGCAGTGCGGACTCCCGGTCGGAACCGCCGCTCGGCTCGATGTACTGGTATTTGATCCCGAGGCTGTCTTTGGCCATCTGCAGCCCGAGATATGCGGCGTCGTTAAATGATTTGTCGCCGCGTCCGCCGACGTCGAACACCAGGCCGACCTCGCTGTTGGGCGGAGCGCTCGGCTGGCCCTTTCCGCAAGATTCGAAAAGGGAAGCGGCACTCGTAATTAAAACGACCGAAAGAATTATTGAAAAACCCTTTTTCATTCCTGACTCCTGTGCTAAGAAATATGGTTGGCTGTCAGCGGGAGCTAAGACAGTCGGCGAACCTCAGTCTGAAGGCGGTACGAAACATTTTCTGCAGCGCGCTTCATAGATGTCCTTGGCGCCGACCAGGACCCGCTCACCCTGTTGGGTCTTTCGCTGCGTACGGTCTGCCGGGTTGCCGCACACCATACAAATAGCGAGAGTCTTGGTGATATACTCCGCAACCGCGAGGAGCTGGGGGATCGGTTCGAATGGCCTGCCCCTGAAGTCCTGATCGAGACCGGCGACTATGACTCTTTTTCCGGCAGAGGCAAGGGTCTCGCAGACATCTACAAGCTCCATCCCGAAAAACTGTCCTTCATCGATACCGACCACCTGTGCATCTTTGGTGAGGGACGGAATGTCGAGAGCGGAATCGACAACTATCGACCTCAACCTGTCGTCGCTGTGGGAAACTATGTGATCGTCGCTGTACCTCTTGTCGATCCGTGGCTTAAATGCGGCGACGTTCTGCCTGGCTATTTCTGCGCGTTTGAGACGTCTTATCAATTCTTCTGTCTTTCCGCTGAACATGCAGCCGCATATGACTTCGATCCAGCCGGTCTCCCGCGGCGCGTAGTGTAGACTAATCTCTTCCATCGAGCAGGGTTTTTGAGGTGAATGCTTCCGGCAGAAGTGACGACAGCTTGTAGTTTCTCACTTCGCCTTTTTGATTTGTCAGGTAAACGTCTATGTCGCCGGCCAGTTCGTACATTACCTGGCGGCAGGCGCCGCACGGCGTACAAAAACCGCGCGAGTCGGCCACAATTGCGATGCGTTTGAATTTCGATTCGCCGGCATTGACGGCTGTCCAAAGTGCGATCCGTTCCGCACACATCGACAGGCCATAACTACTCGATTCGACATTGAATGCAGAATATATCTTGCCGTTTGCGGTCTCAATAGCTGCCCCGACCCTGAAGTGCGAAAATCGTGCTTCCGATTTTTCCTTTGCCTCGTTTGCAATTGAGATGAGTCCGGTAACAGAAGCCGCGCTGTCTTTTGACATTTAAGAAAATATATGTGCAGGCATGCAGAAAATCAAGGTTCTGAAGACCTGTGTTGGACACCTTGAAACTCGTATCAGGGGGTCCCGGGATCGGCCTCTTCGTATTTGTATACAGTCGGGTAATCCAGGCCGCGCCTGAAGTCCGAGGATAGGTAAAGGGATCGGCGCAGCACCGCAATATCAAAAATGTTTCCGCGCATCGCGAAGAGATTCGTCAGGCCGGAGTCAGCGCTGAGCTTCCATAGTTTTGTCGTATCTGCAACATCCTGCGTTACATAGTAATCATCGCCCTCCGAACAAATGAGACTCGGTTGGAAAGGAAGGGGAAGAGTCGAGACCTTCCGGCTGAACAGGTTGTACGTCCCGATCGAATAGGATGAGTTCAGCGAGTCAATGATAAAATCGAGCTCGTTGTTTATTCCGCTGTTGAATGTGCAACTGCTGATGATGTAAGGCATCAGGGAGAGCGAGTCGACGGGAGAGACGTAGTATTGGTCGAGGTCCAGGATGAAGATTTTTCCGTGCCTGACAAACGCACCATAGTCCCCGTCGGGGCTGACCGATGCCTGACGACCGGGGAAAGCGGATTCAGCGCTGTGAGTTCGGAAGTACAATATGCTTGCCCCGTTCTGGACTGTTTCAATTGCGAAGTTCCGGCCGGACTGGTCTGATGAATACTTATATACACTATGTCCGCCGAGTTTGGGAAGGTTGATTCCATGAGGGATGAAATTCGCCGATTCCGAATCGGATCCGATGCAGATCAATTTTCCCGATCTTAACCCGGGACTGAAGCCGATTCCTTCCAGGGCAGCACCCTCTAAAGCAGGGTGTAACGGGAGCGGAGAGGAGGGTTGAAGAGAATGGTCGCCCAGATAAAGAGTCAAACTGACTGCACACACGACGGCTGCGGTAAGCGCTGCACGCATTCGTCGAAGCCTTGCGGGCACGACGCGTTTCTGGTACAGGAGATACACGACGTAAAATGAAATTAGTACAAAGAACCTTTCATAATCTATCAAGAGGCTGGAGAACCTGAGATAATGTGAAATGGTAGATAAGTTTGGGAGGCAGGCAATTGCATACAGCACTGCAAATGAATAAGCTGTTTTTCGTTGTCCCTCCTCCAGGGCCGACTTAACGAGCACAATGACCGCGGGTGCAAGAATTATCATGTCCGGCGTCGCTGCGGCGGGCGACAAAAACATTATCGGGAAAGAAGCCGCGACGAGGGCATCGCGCGTCTTGCCGATGCTTAACCCTTTGTAGAAAAAATACGCTGTGGGAACGATGACCGCCGCTCTAAACACAGAGACAGCCACAAGATAAGCGGTAGTTGAACCGATCACCGGATGAGGATTGAGAGTCTGGTTGTACACGAACAGTCTTCTGAAAAACGACCAGGCCGTCTGGTACGATTCGGAAAAGGGATTCATGATTCTACCGTTTATGTACGCCGGAAAGATGCGTTGGAAATAATAGACTATTGCGGTTTGCCCGACCACCACGTATGTCAGGGCAAGAGTCAAGACTGCTGCGACTATAAAATACGTGAAGACCCTCCACCTGGTAGAAAGGAGGAAAAACAGGGCAGGAATTGCGGTGAGCGGACTGAAAGGGAAGGTGAGGCCGAGAATGGCTCCGCAGGCAGCGACGCGCCCTTTGGAATAGGCGTAGAATGCCAGCACGAAGAGCAGGGTCAGTAAAATGAACGGTTCGCTCGACTGGAAATTGACTGCAAGGGCGAAGGATGAACTCAGGAAGATCAGGTAAGCTGTCCTGATTGTTGCCCCTGATATATTCGCCGTCGTATGGACGAGGGTGAATATCGCCGCGACGTTCAGTGCAGTGAACAGAAATCGTCCGACAACCGCCGGAGGCAGGGCAAGGACTGCATCGGCGATGATCGACGACGGGGCAGCGCCCGCATAAGAAACCAGGCCGCTCGAGAAGCCGCTTTCCTCAATCAGTCTCTGGAAAAGCGGGAAGCGGTAGAACATAACAGGGTTGACGCCGTTAAGGAAGCTGCGGCCCGCAACGAAGCTTGCAATGAAATCACCTTGGAGACTGAAGAGGCCCGGAAGGATGCCGTATAAGACTATGAACAGCGACGATGCAAATAAAAACAGGCGAACGATCAGTCGCATTTATCTCGGTGTCTTCATGGAAATCAGGTCTTGTTCCGTAGCGTGAATAGCGTTATCTCGGGCGGACAGTTGACGCGGATGGGTAATCCGATAGTTCCAATTCCGCGGCTGACGTACATCAACGAATTGCCGAGCTTGTACTTCCCGGATATGTAGGGCGACGCCAGAGCGGCTGGGGTGAGCTTGAAACCGAGGACATCTACGAGAACAATCTGGCCGCCGTGAGTGTGGCCGCTTAGCATCAAGTCGAATCCACCGGCGACGGCTCTTTCAAAGAGATATGGTTTGTGACAAAGGAGGATTTTTGTCGTGTTCAATGACGCGGCTTCGAATGCCACTTTGGCGAAATTGGCGTGTCTACCGTCGTCGACACCCGAGAGGATCAATCGGGCACCGTTTATATCGAGTTCTTCGGTCTCGTTACGGAGTACTTTCATGCCGGTCCTGCGCAATTCACCTGTGATGTAATCCGGGTCGGCGAAGAAGTCATGGTTGCCGAGGCAGGTATATGTGCCGTATTTCGATTTAAGTCCTGCAAACGCCTTGACAAACGGGATCATTTCACTGTTTGTCGAGGTCACGAAATCGCCCGGGATGAATATCATGTCCGCGCCGAGTTCGTTCACGACGCCGGCATACTTCAGCATATCCTCCTCGGTCATGTATAGTCCGGAATGGATGTCGCTTATCATCGAGATGGTTAAACCTTCCAGCTGCGGCGGAAGGTTTTTCAGATGCAGCGGAACACGGTCGATCTTGAAATCGTCACGGTCATAGATGCTGTACAGAGATCCTGCAAACGCGAACGCACCCAGCCCGATTGTGCCCTTCTTGATGAAGGTGCGTCTCGATTCGGAATGTGCGGACATGCCTGTCACCGTCTTATTCCTCATGTGCCGGATGATGCGGATCGGAGCTCTGACCACGACTACGAAAAGGGCGGCAAAGAGCACGGCTATGCTGAGCGTTTCATATGCGTAGAACGGCATCATTATGTAGGTCCTTGCGGGCCCATCGTAAAACAGTCCCGGATTGTAATGTATGAAGAATAGCGGAAGATTAAGAACGATGAAAATTACAGGAAGATATACACGTGTGAATCTTCTTCCCGCCCCAAACTCCCTCGAATACGCGGCCGTGATGCGATAAAGAATGATCTGAGCCCCAAGAGTGAGGGAGATAAATATTATCTTCAAAAAGTGGAATGGGATATACGGCATCTACGCTGAAGAATTCCTTTCAAGCCTTTTTAACAATTTAACAGCTATAGAAGTTTTATTATATATCTAAAATCGTCCTTTATTCGCGTAACCGGCCGGCCGCGTCGTACTCAATCGGATAATTCTACCAAATAAATATTTCGACAGTTATCGCCCTAAACCCGCGAAATAGCCGCCTGTTATTATTCATCGTTCAACGCAAT
This sequence comes from Bacteroidota bacterium, assembly GCA_021789755.1. GTDB lineage: Bacteria > Bacteroidota > Ignavibacteria > Kryptoniales > JAKASW01 > JAKASW01. Next base: position 15,792 of record JAJYJD010000017.1, on the reverse strand, counting down.
TTGGATAATGCGGGATTCACTTGAAACCTATTGAATCGATTGGAGTGAAGTGGTCTCTGATATTTGTCTGGGGTAAATGGTGGAGCAGAATCGGTTTTTCGTTATATTGGTTTTCAGATTCGATGCGAGTGATGAGAAGGACTCTGATCGTGAGTCTGCGTAATGAGACTGGAACCCGTGAAATTACCCGAAGCCGCGGCTGACATCTAACCCAAACTAAAGAGAGGACATCTGTATGACCTCGGAGTCCCGAATAAAGACATTCTTCAAAGGCTTTCAGACTTCCTTCTGGGTGGCGAATTCATTGGAGCTTTTCGAAAGGCTCGCGTATTATGCCCAGGCCGTGGTCATGAGCATTTTTCTCAGGGATTATCTCAAGTTCAATGAAGTAGATGCGACGACACTCTCCTCGATATTCGGGCTCCTGGTGTATCTTTTGCCGATTTTTGCCGGAACATTCGCGGACAAGTACGGCTTCCGCAAGGCTTTTTCCTTCGCGTTCCTTGTCATGGCGATTGGATATTTCCTGATTGGCGCGGTCGGTTCTCCATTGCTTGGTGGGATCACGCGGGACTTTTCTCTTTTCTGGGTCATCGTCGCCATACTAATATTCACCGCCGTCGGGGAATCTTTCATTAAGCCTTCAGTCCTGGGAACGATTGCTTTTTCGACAAAACCCGAGACGAAATCGCTGGGTTATGCTATCTACTACACTCTTGTGAACATCGGAGGCGCTACGGGCCCGGTTATCGCGTACTTCGTCCGAAACCTGGTGGGTATTCAATGGGTGTATATGGTCTCGGCGATAAGCTGTGGCCTGATGCTGGTGGGGACTTTGCTTTTCTATCACACGCCGGAATCGGCTCAGGCAATTCAGCAACCCTCCGTGATGACGAAGGTGCTCGATATGGTGCGGGTCCTCAAGAACACAAGGTTCATGGTGTTCCTTCTAATCTTTTCACTGTACTGGATGACGTTCTGGCAAATCTTCATAACGCTGCCGTATTACCTCACAGACTTTGTCGCGAAGAACGCTCCTTACGACTTGATCGCCTCCATAGATGCGTGGTCGATAATCATTTTACAAGTAGTGATCAACAGGCTTTCAAAGAAAATGCCTCCGGTCAGTGCGATCGTGATGGGTTTCTCCGTCTCCACACTTAGTTGGTTTGTCATTGCATTGCACCCGACGATTGGTGGAGTGATTGCCGCGATGATAGTCTGGTCGTTTGGAGAAATGCTGCTAGCGCCCAGGTACTATGAGTATATTGCCGATCACGCCCCGAAAGGGCAAGAGGCACTCTTTCAGGGTTATGCTTTTCTGCCAATCGCTCTCGGATACTTTGCAGGCGGAATTGTCGGAGGGAGACTCTACAAATACATGGCTCAGCCTCTTCTTTCGGAGGCTGGTCACCGCCAACCGGTAGAATTCTGGGTTGTATTCGGGGTGATAGGTATAGTGGCCACTATTCTTATGGTGACGTATAATCTGTATATATCGAGGCAGGAGAAGGCCGTTGCGGCATCGTAAGCTTCGTATCCGGCACATTCTCGACGTGATTTCGAGCACACCCGGCAGAAATTCGAAGTTGTTTTTTGGAAATTTACCGTCATGTTGTATAACTTCATTCAGTTCTTTATGCGTATCGCGTCGGCACAGGAGGGGATGGGTGAGCTTTTGAAAGCTCTCCATAGATAACTGGTCGACATTGAAATAAGGAGCTACAAATGGGAACTCAACAACTTCTGCTGATTGTACTTGGGGTAATCATTGTGGGCATTGCAATTGCCGTTGGTCTGATGCTTTTCAAAAGCAATTCGCAGAGCACAAATCGTGATCAGATCGTATCTGATCTGATGAATCTCGGAGCGAAAGCCCAGCAATATTACCGCAAACCCGTTTCGTTCGCGGGTGGCGGAGGCGATTTCGCCAACTTCTATCTGCTGCCGCTTGACACCGGTAATGGTAATGGAAGTTACTCGATTACCGCCACGGAACCTACGGGTGCGGCTTACGTATCGGGGAGCACAACAGCTATCAGCAGCTCACAACCTTTGATATACATCGTCGGCTGCGGTAAGGAAACCGGTGACAACGGATTGAACCCGGTGAAAGCTTATCTGACCGTTACTAGTGATTCACTGCGCATTACCGTCCTCAATTGATACCGAGAGGACGGTATAGGTCGAGGATGGGTTTCAAATAGCTGTTACCGCACATTTTCAAGCCGGTCTTAGAACGACACCCGCCACTGATGCAACCACCGCCGCGCAAAAGAGTATCCACATCGCCCATGCGAGGCGTTTGTTTCCCGGGTGGTTGACCCAATAACAGAGTATTGTCGAGAGGAACAGCGACTGGAGGAGCACTTCAGGGAGACCAAATAACTGAAGCTTCAGCGGACTCGAAGTGTAGATCATACCTTCAATTGAGCCGGGCGAAGGACCGAAGGCAGAAAGAATCCCGAGGGTCACCAGAATAAGCCACAAAATCGCCCATCCGTTCTTCCGGTTGAAGAGAATTGTTCGGATCGGGTAGAACCCCAGCGCAAAGAGCAATCCTCTGATGGGTTGGAAGAGGGTGCCAGCGGCTACGAGGGGGTCAGTCAGTGGACGCATAAAAATCTGCAATCCCGGTTCAGCGTATTGATGTGCATAGTCCAGAAACTGAAGGGCGAGGAGTCCCATTACAAAATATGTGGAGGTGTGTACCACTATAGTTTTGACGGATAGTTTTGCAAAAGAAATGTCGGATGAGTTCATACGGCTTATCCTTTACCGATGTTCGGTCAAATGTTTTGCCACTCGTTGGGTGAGCTGCCCGTTCCTGACATCTGCGATTAACGGCCTACACTCGCGAGATGCGTGTAGTCTATGGATTATGGTTAAAACAATCAAGCACGCACGTAACCGGCGGGCTGCTTTTAGATCATCACACACAGAACTCAAGCCAGCGTGCGTATCCGAATGTCGAGCCGCACTTCGATACGCCGTGTGCTTTCACACGGGCAGATATCTATAGGGCGGCGGAATCCATGAAGGACCAGACTGTGGGCTATGACGCGCGGAATATTCTACTCGCCCGTTGCAGCTGCGCTCTTCAGCTGACTCCGGTCGACGTGAAAAATGATCCGGCCCTATTTTTCCCGCTGACTCCGCTATAATAGTCAGCTGAAGCCTTCACTTACAGGAACTTCCGTAGAACGGATTCCGTTCAATTCTCCAGTGAGGTGCCGGACCTTCCGCGGAATTCCAGGGCACGGTACGGTATCTGCCGGCAGATCATGAGACTGCCGTTAACCTTGCGAAGTTGAAAGGGATTCGGCTAGTTGACAACTCCAATTGTTGGCAATGACCAGGTTCATAAGCTCGAGCAGGAGAACCAGCGCCTCAGACGTGCCGTCGAGGAGCTGTCCATTCTGAACGAACTCGCGGCGGCTATAGGCGCAGTCAACAATTCGGAAGAGGTAATCAGGAAGATCATAAGCCGCTCCCTGCGGGCGGTGGGCGCCGAGCAGGGAGTGATAACGCTGGTAGATGAACAGCCCAACCAGCCGATGAAAACACTTATCAGGACGCAGGTGAGTTCGTCGGACCACAGCCAGTTCCATTTCAACCAGGCCCTGCTCGGCTGGATCATACTGAACAAGAAACCACTTCTGGTAAATCAACCCGGTAGCGACGAGAGGTTCAGAGGGGTGACATGGGACAGCTCCGTGCGTTCGGTTCTTTGCGTCCCGATGTTGACCCGGTCGGCCCTCAAAGGCGTTCTGGCTGTCTACAACAAGAAGGAGGGAAAGGATTTCACGGAAGACGATCAGCGACTCCTCGCGATTATCGCCGCGCAGTCGGCACAGGTCGTTGAGAACGCCAGGCTGTACGAAGAGGAACGATCGCTCATCAAGATGCAGGAGGAATTCAAGCTCGCCTCACAAATACAGACCGATCTTCTTCCAAAAGAATTCCCGAAAGTCGCGGGCTACGATATCGCCGGAGCGACATTCCCTGCGAGGACAATCGGAGGCGATTATTTTGATTTCATCCCGATCGACGATCAGGAAATTGCCGTGTGCCTGGGTGATGTCTCCGGGAAAGGACTCCCCGCGGCGCTTCTCATGGCAAACCTGCAGGCATCTCTCAGGAGCCAGACGCATAACGGCAATTCGGTCAAGGAATGTATCTCCAGGTGTAACCGACAACTTTATCAGAGCACGAGTCCCGAAAAATTCGCGACACTTTTTTACGGTATCCTCGACACGCGGACCCACACGCTCACCTACTGCAATGCCGGCCATGAGCCGCCGTTTCTGATGAGGGCCTCCGGGGAGTTTGCGCGTTTTAACGAGGGTGGCACGATGATCGGAATTATGGACTCGTTTCCGTTTCAGGAAATTCCCGTACCGCTCGCGGTTGGAGATACACTCGTGGTTTATTCTGACGGTGTTTCTGAGGCGATGAATGCAGACATGGAGCAGTTCGGCGAGACGCGTCTTACTGAGTTATTGCAGAACAACTTGACCATAAGTGCGGGAGCGCTCATTGAGAAGCTCGTCATGGCTGTCAGAACTCACGCGGGGACCGCTCCGCAATATGACGACATAACCATGCTGGTCGTAAAACGAGTTCCCGCATAACCCGGCGTTGTGATTTTGCGCGGCTCAAAAGCGGCGGCTATTGCCACCGAAGTCAGCAGCTGATCCGACATCAGCAATAGTGTTCTTGAAAATAGTCACAAGGAGGCAGTTTCATGGTCGGTAAAACCATATCTCATTACAGGATCCTCGAAAAGCTGGGAGAAGGAGGCATGGGGGTCGTGTACAAAGCGGAGGATTCCAAGCTTAAGCGGGAAGTAGCAATCAAGTTTTTGCCGCACCATATATCTTCCAGTCAGGAGGAGCGAAAGAGATTTGAAGTAGAGGCACAAGCTGCGGCCGCTCTCAATCACCCCAATATCGCGACGATCCACGCCATCGAAGAGGAGGGAGAAGATGTATTCATTGTGATGGAGTACATTGATGGACCGGAGTTGGGGGAGAGAATAAAAACGGGGCCTCTGAGCATGGACGAATTATTCAGAATAGTCGAACAAATCGCGGCTGGACTGGAGGCGGCGCATCAGAAAGGGATAGTCCACCGCGACATAAAGAGCGGCAACATCATGCTCACTAAAAACGGTCAGGTCAAGATAATGGACTTCGGACTCGCGAAAGTGAAGTGGAGCGTCCTGGTCACGAGAGAAGGGACAACAGTCGGCACCGCGGCCTACATGTCCCCCGAGCAGGCACGCGGCGACAAAGTCGACCACCGTTCAGACCTCTGGTCGATGGGCGTGATATTCTACGAGATGCTCACCGGCAGGCTCCCATTCAAGGGAGACTTTGAGCAGGCGGTGATGTACTCGATAATGAACGAAGATGCGGAGCCGGTCGCCGGACTGAGGCCCGATGTTCCTTCCGGGACCGACGATGTGATCAGGAAAATTTTGTCGAAGGAGCCGATTCACAGGTACCAGGACGCGTCCGAATTTCTCTCCGACCTGCGGGGCTTGAAAGGCCAAAGCACGGCGAGGCGTGATGAAGACGGGGAGAAGAGAATCGCTGTCCTCCCTTTCGAAAACATCAGTCCGGACAACGAGACCGACTACTTCGCGGAAGGCCTCGCGGAGGAGCTTATCATCAACCTGTCGCGGATTAAGAATGTGAGTGTCGTCGCCAGGACCAGTTCGATGCAGTATAAGGGGACTAAGAAGGACGTCAAGACAATCGGGAGGGAGCTGCGGTCGGGATACATAATGGAGGGGAGCGTCAGGAAATTCAAAGACGACCTCAGAATATCGGTCCAGCTGATCGATGTCTCGAGCGGGACCCAATTGTGGGGGGAGACTTACAAAGGCAAACTGGCGGACGTGTTTGACATACAGGAACAGGTTTCCAGAGAGATAGTCGAAGCGCTGAGGGTGAAATTGTCACCCACGGAAAAAGTCGTGCTCGAGAAACGGTCGACCGTAAATGCCGACGCGTTCGACATGTACCTGCGCGGGCGGGATTTTCTATACCGTATGTCGAAGAATAATATTCAATTTGCAATTCAGCTGTTCCAGAAGGCGACTGAGCTCGATACCCGATACGCATCGGCCTATGCCGGCCTTGGCGAAGCCTACGCCTACTTTTACCAATTCTTCGAGAGGAACACGGCCTGGTTGGACAAGGCGATCGAGTCGGGTCTCAAGGCGTTGATGTATGACTCGACGCTTTCGGAAGCTTATGCGGCGCTTGCTCTCGCATACTACAACAAAAAGTCGCTTGATGAAGCCAATACCGCCGGACAGAAGGCGATCGAGCTTGATCCGAATAACGTGGCGGGTTACTGGATACTTGGGAGGATATTTCACAGCACAGACAGAGACCGCGAAGCGGTCGAACTATTCAAGAAAGTGGTGGCGCTGAATCCGGACTTCTATACCGCATATACGGATCTTCGGATGTGCTACGAGCGCATGGGTGAAAAGGATATGCTCGATGACATACTGAAACAGAGTCTGTCAGTGTATCCGCGGTATCTTTCACAACATCCGGATGACGCCCGGGCAAGAATCTTCTACGCCACACTTCTCGCCGAGCTGAATAGGACCGAAGAGTCAAAAACTCAGGGAAGGATGGCGCTTGAGCTTAGTCCCAATGACACCCTTATGTTATATAATGGTGCGTGCCTCTACGCCCGTCTTGGCGAATCCAAACTCGCCATTGAGTCACTGCGGAAAGCGCTGGCCGAAGGTTGGGAGAACTACGAGTGGATGAAGCGCGACAGCGACCTCGACAGCATCCGAAATGATCCGGAATTCATTGAGTTGATCGGTGATAAGTGATTCTGCGGCCGCGCTCAACCATTGATGACCGACAGCCGGTGAAGAATCGCCTTGACAGTATAGGTTGCCAGGCAAAGCTGAAATCTGTCGGGCTGCCCCAACGGCATGTACGAATCAGAACCGTGAGACAATCGTGCGCGGTACACCGAACATCTGAGGCAACGGAGAAATGATCGGTTCGACAGTCAGTCACTATAAGATTCTTGAAAAACTCGGCGAAGGCGGGATGGGTGTCGTTTATCTGGCGGAGGACACTAAGCTTGGAAGAGCCGTCGCGCTGAAATTCCTCCCCGGACACCATGGCGTCAACGACCAGGACGAGGCTCGCTTCATTCAGGAAGCCCGGCTGGCGGCGACGCTGAACCACCCGAACATCTGTGTTATCCATGCCATCGAGGAGCACGAAGGACAACTCTTCATCTCAATGGAGTACGTGAAAGGGATGGACCTCAAGTCGAAGATAAAATCAGGGGGCATGGGTCTGGAGGAAATTACGGGCATCATGAGTTCCGTCGCGGACGGACTGGCGGTCGCACATGAGAAAGGTATTATCCACCGCGATATAAAATCTGACAACATAATGGTGACTGCCGACGGGCACGTGAAAATAATGGACTTCGGCCTCGCGAAACTGAGAGGGACATCGGGGCTGACGAAGAGCGGCGATACGGTGGGGACAATCAGCTATATGTCACCGGAACAGTTCAGGGGCGGAGAAATTACGCCGCAGGCCGATCTCTGGTCGTTCGGGGTTGTTCTCTACGAAGCCCTCGCGGGGACGCTTCCGTTCGGCGGTGAGCACGAGGCGGCAATCATATATGAAGTGCTGAACGCCGAGCCGAGGGCGCTCCAACTTTTCAGGAACGACGTGCCGGAGGACCTCCAGGTCATCGTGTCGCAGCTTTTACAAAAAGATCCGTCGAAGAGAATGTCTTCCACTAAAGAGCTGGCCGAGCGGCTCCGAAAAGTTTCAATGGAACCTCCGGCGCCTTCTTCGGATAAATCGGTGGCCGTGCTCTATTTCGAAAACATGAGTTCCGAAAAGGAAAGCGACTACTTCTGCGCCGGCATTACCGAAGACATCATCACCGATCTCTCGAAGATCAACGGGCTGCAGGTGGTGTCGAGAAAGGACGTTCTTCCATTCAGGAACAAGGAAGTGAACACACGCCAGGTGGGCGAAGCGCTGAGAGTAAATTACGTGCTTGAAGGAAGCGTAAGAAAGGCGGGAAACAAGATCAGGATCACGGCGCAGCTTATCGACGTGCGGAGCGGGTTCCACGTCTGGGCTGAACGGTTCGACCGCCTGGTGGAAGATATATTCGACCTTCAGGACGAAGTCTCGCTGAAGATCGCGGAGGCACTCAAAGTATCGTTTACGGGAACGACCAAGCAGGCCGCGGCGCAGAGGCCGGTTGTCGACATGCGCGCGTACGACTTCTTCATGCGCGGCCGGGACCTTCTTAACATTCGCGGAAAAAAGAGCAACGAAAGAGCCATCCAGATGCTGGAGAGCGCGCTTTCGATAGACTCGAATTTCGCCCCCGCCTGCGCGGCTCTCGCCGAGGCGTTTTCAAACATGTATCTCTGGTACGACGGCGATCCGCAATGGCTTGGAAAGACAATCCAGATGAATCAGAAGGCGCTGGGTCTCGATCCCGACTCAACCGAGGCACAATTCGGTATCGCGATGGTCTATCTTTATCAGAAAAGATTCACGGAGGCGAAACGCACTCTCAATGCAATAATCGACAAGAATCACGATTCGTACGACGCGGTAAGATGGCTCGGCATCATTGCTGACATAACCGGTGATTACGATGCCGCCGTAAATCAGTACAAGAGAGCGGCAGAGTTGAAACCGTACAGCGAGGAGCCCTGGATGCACCTCGACATGACTTACAGGAGGATGGGAAACGCCAGGGAATCGGATGAAGCCGCGAGGAAGATAATTGAGATCGGTCAGCGCAAATTCGAGGTGAATCCCGACGACGTACTCACATTGAGCAGGATGGCAATCCCGTACGCTAGATTCGGCGAAAGGGAGAAGGCGGTGTCGGCAATAAGGAGAGTCGTGGAGACTGCTCCAAACGACGGACTCGCTCTCTACAACTGCGCGTGCACTTACAACGGCCTCGGCCAGAAGAACGAAACACTTTCATCTCTCAGGAAGGCACTCGAGATCGGGGGAAACGTGGTTCGCGAGTGGGCAAAAACCGATCCGTATTTTGATTCTCTCAGAGGCGATCCGGATTTCGAAACAGTGATCGCGGAGTTTGCATGATGAATGCAGTATCGAGCAGATGCCGGGCTGTGCCTTTAACGTGCAGACGCGTCTCGCAACGAACAAACATAAGAATCCGGGGTTTGAGATGATCAGTGGCACGATCCTTCATTACGAAATCCTTGAAAAGCTTGGTGAAGGCGGAATGGGCGAGGTCTACAAGGCCCGCGACACGAAGCTCGATCGGTTCGTGGCCCTGAAGTTTCTCCCGTCAAACCTTGTCGCCACCGAGGCAGATAAGGCCAGATTCATCATGGAGGCTAAGGCCGCCTCAGCCCTTAATCATCCGAACATCTGCACGATTTTCGACATACACGAGGCTGACGGAAACCTTTTTATTGTAATGGAATATGTGGACGGAGAGACTCTGCGCAGCAAGAAGCAGAGCTTCTCCACCAAGCAGGTTATTGATATCGGATCTCAGGCAGCAGACGGGCTTGCCGAAGCACACGAGAAGGGGATAGTCCACAGGGACATCAAGCCGGAAAATCTCATGATCACCAAAAACGGAAACGTCAAGATCATGGATTTCGGGCTCGCGAAGTTGAACTCGCCCACCGAAGCGTCCAGATTGACCAAGGCGGGGACGACGCTTGGCACCGTCGGATACATGTCACCGGAACAGGTGCAGGGTCAGGATGTAGACCACCGAAGCGATATTTTCTCGCTGGGAGTAGTGCTTTACGAACTGTTGTCGGGTGAGTCGCCGTTCAAGGGAGTCCATGAGACTGCCATAATGTACGAGATCGTCAATGTCGATCCTGAACCGGTGAGCGCGAGGAAAGAAGGAATTGATCCGGAACTCGACAGAATAATATTCGAATGTCTCGAGAAGGATAAAGAAGAGAGATACCAGTCGGCGCGCGAGTTGTCAAAAGATCTGAAGCGATTCAAACGTGACTCCGGCAGACAGCGGGTGAGCCGGATGTCGAGCGTCCGTGAGCCGTTCAGGAATGAGACACGCCAGTATTCTTCCGGTTCTCATCCTATCGCCGATTTTGATGCGGATAGCGGCGGCGGAATAGCGGCGCGGAATTCGTTCCATCGACTGTTAGTCAACCCGAAAATGTTTTGGGCTGTCTCAGTTGTTCTGCTCATCTCCACTTTACTCCTTGCCTATTTTTCCATTTTCAGCGACAGGGATGTGGCGGGACAAGAAATAAAGGCGACAATCCTCCCTCCGCCGAGCGCCACACTGGACAACCAGGAAGGGAGTAATATCGCGATTTCTCCTGACGGGAAGTTCATCGCGTTCGTCGCGGTCGATTCATCGGGGAATATCAAGCTGTGGGTTAGGCCCGTCAATTCGCTGGCTGCCCGACCGGTGGCAGATGTGACCAACTCGGTTTATCCATTCTGGTCGCCGGATAGTAAATACATCGCGTATTTCGCGAACCAGAAACTAATGAAGCTTTCTCTTGACGACGGGATATCTGTAGCGCTATGTAACGCTGAATCAGGAAGAGGAGGATCGTGGAGCAAGAACGGAGTAATCGTTTTCTCGCCAACTCCGGAATCCGGCCTATTCGAGATTCCGGAAACGGGCGGTGAGCCGAGAGAATTGCTCAAACCCACGGACAACACGCTCAGTCTCAGGTGGCCGTTTTTCCTCCCGGACGGGAAGCATTTCCTCTACTCGACACAGCATAGTCAGTCGGGGTCGAGCGCGGCGGACGGAATCTACGTTTCGTCCCTGGACGGCGGCAAGCCGAAGGAACTCGTGAACGTCTCCTCGAATTCGCAATACGCCGACGGCTATTTTTTCTACGTCAGCCAGTCGATACTTCTGGCCAGGCAATTCGATCCTGGAAGCCTTGAGTTCTCCGGCGATGCCAGGTCGATCGCGCAAAACGTCCAATACTACGACGTCAGGATCTCCGGAACTTACTCCGTGTCGACACGCGGAACGCTGATTTACGAAGAGACCACATCTCAAAACGACAGGGCTGTGTTGTTCAACCTCGCGGGAAACGCGGTAAAACCTTTGTTCGACAGACATGTCTGGGACTCGGCATCATTTTCCCCGGACGGCACGAGGATAGCCTTCGATTGTTACGACATTTCCCAGAAGAACATCGACATATGGACATACGACATGGCGAGAAATGTGTTGACCAGGCTGACGTTCTCGCAGGCAGCGGACGTGTTACCGGTATGGACCCCGAATGGGAAGCAAATAGCCTTCAGCTCCAACCGCAGCGGCGGAGCGTTTGACTCATATATCAAGAATTCCAACGGGTCGGGCACGAGCACGCTCCTTTATAAGTCGGACAAAACGAAATTTGTCACCGCTTTTTCATCAGATGGGAAATACGCTCTCGCGAATATCAACGACCTTGCTCAGAAGAACAGCGGTTCCGACATCGCATTGCTTTCGCTTGGCGGGAGCGTGACGCCGCAAAATTTCTTATCCACCAACTTCAATGAAGGGAACGCCGTGTTTTCCCCCGATATGAAGTGGGTCGCATATGTTTCGGATGAGTCCGGTAAAGCTCAGGTCTACGTTGTCCCTTTCAAGAACGGCAGCGGCAAATGGCAGATCTCGGTAAACGGCGGAGGGTCACCGCATTGGATGGATGGCGGAAAGAAACTCTACTTCTTTACTCAGGACAATAAAATTATGGGCGTCGATATCAATGAATCGGGAGCTTCCATATCGCCGGGAAGACCTTATCCGGTCTTCAGTACAACGATGCAGGTTACAACACTTCTGGATATCGACCGGTCTGGGAAAAACGTGCTTGCTGAAGTTCCGAACGGGAAAAGCGTTCCGTCGCCATTGACTCTGGTCGCGAATTGGAGACAGGAGTTTGAAAACCGATAGCCGTCGAAAGACACGACTACTTCAGATTGTTCCGGAGAAGGTCGTACTTGCTAATCAGAAGGGAGCGATGAGGTATGTTCATGAGGCTCGTTCAGATGCAGGTCAAGCAGGACAGCATCGACAAGCTGAGTAAGAAGTACAGAGAGGAAGTAATTCCAAGGCTCGGTAAAACCGACGGATGCCGGTTCGCGAGCCTTGTTCAGAGCGCGGGGAATCTCGATGAATGCATGTCCCTGACACTGTGGGAAAGTGCTTCCGCCGCGGAAGAATATGTAAGAAGCGGGACATACTCCGAGCTGCTCGATTCGCTCACGCCTTATCTTGCCGAAACGTCGGAGTGGAAGGTCAAACTAACCGAGGACCAGAGGATTGAGTATATCCCCGTCACCGAGGAACCTTCAGTCAAGGCATATAACGTAACTCTTGCGCCGGGGGATCCTGGTATAGTGTCAGGGAGCCCTGACGCGCTGTATGTCCGTATACTCTCCGTGCGAGTAAAGCCGGACGGGAAGGATGAATTCAGAAGGATATACGAACACGAAATCCTCCCGGCTTTACACGAAACACGCGGCTGCCGGTACGCATATCTGACCGAGGACGCCGCCAATCCCGACGAAGCTCTATCACTCACCGTCTGGGACCGGAAAGAGGATGCGGATGAGTATGAAAAGAGCGGCAGGTTCGGCTCGCTGGTGAAAAAGATCAGCCATCTGCTGGCCGGCCTTTATCAATGGAAGATGTCGCTCGGCAAGGGCTCAAGCCGGAGCGCCGTAACAAGTGAGGACATGACCAGCGAAGGTTACCAAGTAGTCACCGGTCGCAGCTTTGTGAGTTGAGCCCGCAGGGCAATTGACTGAAGACGCGGTCGATATTTACACGTGCTGAAAACATCCATAAATCATCCATACAAAAAGAAGGAGGGTCATCGTGACACCATTGCATACACTCTGGCTCCCTGTCGTGCTTTCTTCAGTGTTCGTCTTCATCGTGAGCGCGGCTATACACATGCTTCCGCTATGGCACAGAAAGGACTATCCCAAGGTGCCGGGAGAAGACGGGGTGAGGGCGGCGCTCGGGCCGCTTGCCATCCCGCCCGGTGAGTACACGGTTCCGCACGCAAGCGGGACTAAGGAGATGCGATCGCCTGAGTTTCTCGAGAAGATGAAAAACGGGCCGGTAGTCATACTGACGGTCAGGCCGAACGGCATGCCGGGCATGACGAAATATCTGGTCCAGTGGTTCATCTATTCGCTTGTCATTGGAGTATTCGCGGCATACGTGGCAGGGCGCGCTCTCCCGTCGGGATCAACTTACCTCCACGTGTTTCGTTTCGCGGGTGTAACGGCGTTCCTCGCCTATTCACTCGCGCTGTGGCATATCGCGATTTGGTACGGCCGCTCATTGAAGCTGACCGTGAAGGAGACGGTCGACGGACTGATTTACGCTCTGGTGACTGCCGGCGTTTTCGGGTGGCTCTGGCCCAGATAAGAGGTAAACCATGATTGGGCTAAAGCCCTTGCCTTCGGAAGTTGTCTTGCCGCGACTTTCAAGTCGCGGCAAGCCTGTTTTTGGAGGAACTGTTCAGTTACACCGGAGCAAGGTTGCTCCTGGCAGGTGCAACCACTCTGAGATGTGAAATGCATTCACCGCCTGGTAATGTTTCGGTTTTAAACCTTCCGGTCCCGCGTGACTCGGTTGTCGGAATCCTTGGAACTTTCCGTGCCTGACTCAACCTAGATCCATCTATTATGAAGAGAGGGACTTCATCCTCCTTCTCTTGAAACGGGGGGGCCGAAGAAGCTTTCCGGATGCAAGCTGAGACACCACCCACCGCTCCTTTTCTTTGCTTATGGCCTCACGGTTAAGTAATATTCGTCAGAAGGGCCGTTGAATTGCTTACCTAATTTTGCGGAGTGACTCCATGAACGAACGAACCGCCATGATTCTGAAACTGGTTTCGACACACGTAGTCCTGCCGGTGGCTGTGGCTATAGCCGCGTTCTTTGTCAGCGGCGACGCGTTTCTCGTGAACGTGACCGCTCAGACCATCCTGCTCATCGTATATCTATCCGGTTACTGGGAATTCTTCGGTGTGAAATTCCGGCGCCTCTTCCCGATCTCGCTTGAAATTATATTGCTGGCACAACTTGCCTACAGGATCAGGTCGCAGGCGTTCTTTGAGTACAACCTGTACTTTGCCGACGCGATGTTTGCGCTCGAAGTGTTTCTCCTGATCCAGGTCGTGCGAATCGTGGTGGTCATGCTGAAGAAAGACAAGAGTATGCTCGAGATTGGTTTTCCCCTGAAGGGCGGAGAGTTCCTCATTAGCGACGGAGGAAACTCCAAAATCAGCAGGCTCATGAATTATCATTTCTGGTCGGCCGATCACAGGAAGAACCACACCAATAATGCCATGATATTCGCGGCGGATATCGTGAAGATCGTTCCTCCATATCCGTCGTTTCTGCCGCGGGAGAACACGGATTATCCTGTCTTTGGAGAGCGGGTGTACAGCCCGGTCGATGGCACAGTAGTGAAAGTCGAAAACTCGATCGCGGACAACCGTCCGTACTCCGGCAATTATCCGTATAACACCGGCAACACTGTTGTGATCAGGAAAGACGACCTTTACTTCCTCCTCGGGCATTTGAAGGAGGGGAGTGTCATTGTACATGTGGGTGACGACGTGAAGAGCGGTCAGCAGATCGCGCTGGCTGGCAACTCGGGGATATCGGAGAGGCCGCACGTTCACATTCAGTTGGTGAAAAGCGAAAGCGACAACTTCTGGCTCGGCACCGGGGTATCCATTCAGTACGGCGGCAAGAACTTGTATAAGAACAGGGTGATAGTGGTATGATGATTTGGGGCGTTGATCGTGAGCCAGGAAAGTGAGACTAAAGCTGGTTGGCTGGGGTTTGGGGTACCGCGACTTGAAAGTCGCGGGAAACCTGACGCAGGTGGGGTGGTCGGACTCTCCTGGCAAATGGGCTTTGGATGTTCGGCATCTTTTCCAAGATGGGCCACTGGAGTTGCGGCCAAGTTGCTTCTTCCGCGCGCACTAACTAAAATCTGTCGAAGTCGGCAGCGACCGGGGACCGGGAGACTGAGTGGAACGGACCCGGCTCAAAGAGAAGGAGGGGAAGGTAAATGGCGGCGGATTATCGTTCAGATGTAATAATCGTCGGCGGGGGGCTCGCCGGACTTGCCGCGGCATTTGAACTCATCGGCTTTGGGAAGAAGGTACTCGTGGTTGAGCGGGATTTGCGCGAAAATTTGGGGGGCCTCGCGAGGAAATCTTTCGGTGGAATCATGTTCGTCGGCTCGCCTGAACAGCGCCGCTTCCGAATCAAGGACTCACCTGAACTCGCGTGGTCTGATTGGCAGAGCTACGCGGAATTCCAGGCTGACGACGCGCTCCCGCGCGAGTGGGCGAAGTTTTATGTGGAGAACTCGATTCAATTCATATACGAGTGGCTCAAGAAGAAGAAAGTTACTTTTCTCCCGATTACGAACTGGACGGAGCGCGGACTTGACCGGCGGGGAAATTCGGTGCCCCGGTGGCATATAACGTGGGGAACCGGCCACGCTATCGTAGAGGCTGTTCTGAAGAGCCTCTTTGACCACCCCGCGCGTAAAAACCTGCAAATCATTTTTTCACACAGAGTGGAAGAGCTCGACGAGCAGGGCGGGCACATCGTCGGCGTGGCAGGCCATCGCGAAGACACCGGCGAAGAGTTTACCGCGCACGCCGGAGCCGTTGTCCTTGCATCCGGCGGTATTTGCGGAGGAGACCTGAGTAGGGTCCGTCAATACTGGAGT
>JAJYJD010000269.1 GCA_021789755.1 Bacteroidota bacterium | reverse complement strand
CAGAATGTATTCCGTGATCAACGAGCAGGAGATCGAATACACCGATGAGAACACTCTGATTTTCAGAATGGTTGAATGCCGTGTCCAGTCGACACGCAAGCGAAAAAACCTTCCTCTTTTTCCCTGTAAGCCGGTGGGAATTGTGGAGTTCAGTCGGTTTGCGAAAACCATCGACCCCAGGATCGAGACGAGCGTAATATCTTGTCCCCCCGATCCAACCGCAAACTTCTACTGCGGTTGGATGTTCAAGATCAGCCCGGTCCGGGAATAAACCGAGTGGCCATCTCTTCTCTCACTGCTTCCTGTCTGATCTCCTGTTTGGCTGCCCCTGATGACCGTGTTGGCTGTGGCCCCGGTATTTCGTGTTGCGTCGCCCACGATAAGGTTTCTGCGGCAGCGGGAACTTCGGTTCCGGCAGCGGCGTAAGAAGATCGTCTTCGGGGTAAGTCGACGGGATATCTTCTCCGAGGTATTTTTTGATGGCCGGAATGGAATAGGAATCCGTCTCGCTGGCAAAACTTATTGCTGTGCCGCTGGCACCCGCCCTGCCGGTCCTGCCGATCCGGTGGACATAGTCCTCCGGATTCTCAGGAAGAGTGAAATTCACCACATGACTGATGCCTTCCACGTGAAGCCCGCGCGCCGCAACATCCGTGGCAACGAGGACATTAATTCCACCCGACCGGAAATTCTCGAGCCGCTTGATCCGTCTCAGCTGCTCGACGTCCCCGGAGAGGAGTGAACAATTTATCCCGTACGCCGAGAGATGATCCTTCAAATCTCTCGCGGTATCCTTGCGGTTCGTGAAGACGAGAACCCTGTCGAGGCCGCGTTTAGTCATCAGGTTGTACAATATCTTGAATTTCTCGATGTCCGCCGTGAGATAGAAGACTTGTTTGATTGTTTTTACGACGACTCTCTCCGGCTCGATCTCGACGACATTCGGTTCGGTTGTCCATTTCGAAGCCAGCCTGTTGACCTCCGGCGTCAGAGTCGCGCTGAAAAGCATCGTCTGCCTCCTGGACTTGGGCGGTGTGCTTTCAATTATCCGGCGCACGTCGGGAATAAAACCCATGTCGAGCATCCTGTCCGCTTCGTCGATGACGAGGATCTCCACCTTGTCCAGATGAATACTTCCCTGTTTCATGAAATCGAGAAGCCGGCCCGGTGTCGCGACGACGATGTCGATATTTCCGCCCGCGAGAGTATTCTTTTGTTCCTGATACTCCATTCCACCGAGGACGGCGAGCACCTTCAGATCCGTGTATTTTGTCAGCTCATCCGCGTCGTTTTTGATCTGTATCGCCAGTTCTCTCGTCGGGGCGAGGATCAGGGCGCGGGGGGCCTTGCGGTTCGGCTCTTTCAGCGGGTTATCAAGAAACCTGGTGATGATCGCGATGAGAAACGCCGCGGTCTTGCCTGTCCCGGTCTGCGCGCGGCCCGCCGAGTCGAGACCTTCGAGCGCCTTCGGAAGTATGCCGGCCTGAATTGGCGTGCAGTACTTGAAGCCCTTGTCGAATATCGCGTGCATCACTTCCGGACGAAGTGGGAAGTCGTGGAATCTTGTTTGCCCTTCTTCAGGCGGGACGACGTATTGGGAGACGTCCCAGGCTTCTCGGTCACGGCGGGGCTCTTTCGGTTTCTCGGGAGGCCGCCGGTCTTCGCCGCGCGGTTTTCGGTCCGGTCTCCGGTTCCTGCCGGGCTCCGGCCTTCCGGTTCCCTGGTTTCTTCTCTGGCCGCCTTGCCCCTGCGGTCTCGGCTGGTCATGCCTCTGAGGCTGCTGACCTTTGTACTCGCTCCTCTTAGGAGCGCTCTCTTCGGCCTTCCTTGCTTCAGGCTTAACCTCTTTGCGGCCGAATATCTTTTTCAAAATGTTTTTTAACAACTTATTTCACCATTTCCTTTTTGCGTTACGTTAAATTTCTGCGCCTGCTCGGCGAGAGCGGCGGCCTGCCCGGCCCCACTACTCTATTATAACAGCTTCCCTCTCCAGTTTGATTCCGAATTTATCCCCGACCGCATCTTCGATCTCAGACGCGAGGGTAAGCAGTTCTTTCGTTGTCCCGGAATAATTAACCAAAGCAAGCGCATGATTGGTAGAAATTCCGACTCCGCCTCTTCGCTGCCCTTTTCTGAAACCGGCATTCTCGACCAGCCAGGCGGCAGGCACTTTGATGCCTTCTTCGCTCTTGTAGGACGGCGCCGGTCCGAGCCCGTACCTTTTCAGCCTTTCAAGAAAATCCCCGTACTTACCGTCTGCTAACACCGGGTTGACGAAGAATGAACCGACCGAGCGCGAATTGGGATCCGACGGATCTATCACCATCGACTTCTTTCTGCGAAGTTCCAGCACGGCTTCCCTCACGGCTCCCAGTTTGTCTCCGACAGATATGCCTTGGTGCAGCTTCTTCGACTCCATGTAATCTCTCAGCTCGGCGTACTTCAAAGCAGGTTCTCCGGACCTGATCAGCCTGTAGCTGATCTCAAGAATCACGAAGCGGTTCCTGTCATCGAGTTTGAACCTGCTGCGGCGATAGCCGAAACGGCACTCGGCGGCGCTGAACTCGATGATATCGAGCGACTTTCTGTCGAGAGCTTTCACGGAGATGATCGTGTCCTTCACCTCCTGCCCGTATGCACCGACATTCTGGATGGGAGTCGCTCCGGCAGAGCCGGGGATCCCTGAAAGACACTCGATCCCGGCCAGGTTTTTCTCGACTGAGAGTTTCACCAGGTCGTCCCAACTCTCGCCGGCGTTCGCGACGAGGACGGTGCAGTCGCCCTGTTCGTCAAGTCGAATACCTTTCAGCTCAACTTTCAGCACAAGCCCGCGCACGCCGTGGTCAGGGAAGACGACATTGCTGCCGCCACCCAGTATGAACACGGGAAAACCGGTCGTCTGGAAGAAGCTGACGGCCGAGATTATCTCGTCGACAGTGCGGCAAACGATGAAATACTGCGCGCTGCCTCCCAGGTGAATTGTGGTGAATTCGGCCAGTGGCATCTCCGCCCTGAATTCAGCCAGCTTATCGGGTGTTACTCTCATCCATTACAAGATAACCAATGCCGACCAATTATTTCGTCGTGAAAAGGCCGTATTACAGGTCAAATCGAGGCAATTGTCGGATACTCCCCTGATTTGGGGGGGAGGCCTATATATGTGGAAGAGACTGGGGCTGGCATTGACATGACTGAAGTCAGGCTCTATGTTCCACAAGGATAAAAATCGATAGGGAGCGGGATGGACACGAAATTAGGGCTTACCATCTCAGTAGTTATGCTTCTCACTTCAACGGTGAGTTACGGACAGTTCGAAACCGCGGTACCATTTTTAATGATACCGACTTCGGTTCAAGGCAATGGCATGGGAGGAGTCGCGGCATCGCTTACCACGGATGACGCGATTTCGAACCTTTCCAATCCAGCCCAGCTCGGAATTTTTGGCTTGACTAATTCTCTCAGCCTTAGCACATATTCGCCGAAGACCGATTGGCTGCCGAGTTTTACCAGCGGACTGAGCCTCGACGTGGCAGCATTGAGCGCGGGGCTGAAGCTTAACAGATACTTGAATCTGCCCGCACCTATCAGCGTCTGCATCGGATTCTCGCAGGTTTATTTCGATCTCGGTATTTTCAACAGGACTCTCGCGAATAGCCCGACAGTCGTCAGCCGGTGGCACGCATATGAGAAGGCGGATTTGCTCAGCCTCGGGGTCGGCATCGATTATGTGGTGAAGCTCGGACTCGGCTACAGTTACAAATGGATCGATTCGGAGCTCGCGCCATTCGGGACTGAGCAGGAAGTTGGTCTGGGTGTTGCAAAGGTTCCCGCGTATGATTTCGGCGCGATATTGCAGGTCCCCGTGGTCGACATAGTTTCACACTTCAAAAGGGCGCCGGTTACGTTCAGCGACAAAGTTTCGCCTCTCTTCAATTTGACTTTCGGTTACGCAGAAAGAAATGTAGGCGGCGGTGTCAGTTACGGCATTCAGACCCAGTCCGATCCGCTCCCGAGGCAGGGAGTGCTCGGATGGAATTTCGAAGTCGGGCTGATGTCTGAAGTGAACCACCGCCCATGGAAGCTTTTCAGCTTTACATGGGCGCGAGAAGCCGAAGACGTACTTGTGTCGGTGAGGACAATCAAGACCGTCCTAACGCCGGGCGACACCGCCTACACAAACCAGTTCGCCTACAAAAGCTGGCTCGGGAGCATCCGCCCGATCGACAACCTGGTCCTCGGACGAACTAACGGCGAGATCGCTCTTCAGAAGGGGTGGCAGATCCAGATTGCCGAGTGCCTCTATTTCCGGGGGGGCTCGAACACCGATGTGGGTGGATTGCTCTACCAGACCCACGGAGAAAGCATCAAGCTCAATGGTTTTCTCAAGCTCGTTGCTTCGCTCGGAATATGGAATCCTCACCGCGGGTGGGGAGCATATCTCATCAATCATGTAGACCTTCAGTACAGCACCTGTGCTTACACGAGCACGAATAATTCTCTCCTGAACGGCACGAAGTTCAGTTCGATAAATATTGTACTTAAGTAAGTTGGCTTTGATCCGCATTAGAAGAGCAAGATGAAGAAACTTCTGGTCACGTGTCTGTTGGTGAATATATCACTCACCGGTACAGCATCGTCTCAGTCATTCAATCCGGCTCCTGTAATGACCACGCCCGTTTCAGCGGAAGCCAACGGGACGGGTGGTATTTCAGCATCAATCATTTCGGAAAACGCGTTGGCGAGCGCGGCAAATCCGGCTCAGCTGGGAATATTCAGCCTCGCCAACTATTTCAATGCGAGCACATTCATTACGAATACGGCGTTACTCCCGGGCTCAGGGACCGGTAATTCACTTCACGCCGCCGGCGTCAATGCGGGGGTGAATCTGGAAAAGTACCTTAAGACTCCGATACCGGTCAGTGTTGGAATAGGCTATTCCCGGATACAGCTAACACTCGCACAATTCGAGGTGCAATGGATTAACGGTCCACAGGTCATCTCAACCTGGAATGCTTCGCAAACA
>JAJYJD010000268.1 GCA_021789755.1 Bacteroidota bacterium | reverse complement strand
ACGTCTTGGCCTCGGAAGGATACGGAGAAATTATCGGAGGAAGCCAGCGTGAAGACGACTATGACACTCTTCTGAAGAGACTTGAGGAGTTCAAGCTTCCGAGGGAACCGTTCGAGTGGTACCTGGATTTGAGGAAATACGGAAGCGTTCCTCATTCCGGCTTCGGTCTGGGTATTGAGAGGACCGTTGCGTGGATATGCGGCCTGGACCACGTGAGGGAAACTATCCCATTCCCGAGGATGATCTACAGGAACACCCCGTAACTGATTCGTGACTAAATGCGGGGCGGACAAGATCCGGGGGAAATTTCTTTGGAGCGGTTCTTTGAACTGTTTGGCCTGAAGATGAATTAACCACAATGAGCACCGAGGCTTGACACAAAGGTCACATAGAAAAAGGAACGGGTTATTTCTTGTTTTGTGATCTTTGTGAAAACGAGCAACGAATCACGAGGTTAGCGACAGCGGATTAGACCGTGGAGGTTAAATGCTATCTGTAACGGATCTGAGGAAGACATACGGAAGTACAAAGGCGCTCGACGGAGTCACCTTCGAGGTGAAACCCGGCGAGATATTCGGCTTGCTCGGCCCGAACGGGGCCGGGAAGACCACAACGATCAGGATCTCACTCGGTATTATCGATGCCGATTCCGGCATCGTCCGTTTCAACGGGCAGGAATTGTCTGTCGGCATGAAAGACCACCTAGCCTATCTGCCGGAAGAAAGAGGACTCTACAGGAAGAGCAAAGTAATCGATGTGCTCGTCTATTTCGGCGGCCTGAGAAACATTCCTCCGCAGGAGGCAAGGAAACGCGCCACCGAGTGGCTCCGGAAATTCGAACTTGCCGGCGTCGCGAACCATAAAGTGGACGAGCTCTCGAAGGGTATGCAGCAGAAAGTCCAGTTCATCTCCTGCCTTCTCCACGAGCCCGAACTGCTTATACTCGATGAACCTTTTTCCGGCCTCGACCCCGTCAACCAGATAGTCATGAAAGACATGATCAGGGATATGAAGATGAAAGGTAAAACCATCGTCTTCTCGACCCACCAAATGGAGCAGGCGGAGAGACTCTGCGACCGCATTTGTCTCATCAACAAGGGACGTGTCGTGCTTTACGGCGAGCTTGGGGAGGTTAAAAGAAAATACGGCAACGACAACATCCACATGGAGTTCGAGGGGGATTCATCGAGGCTGAAAGATCTGGACCGGATCGCTTCGATGGACCTATACGAGAATTATGCAGAAGTCAGGACCAAGCCGGGTGTGAGCCGGCATGACTTCCTGAAGCAGGCTGTTTCGCTTGTCGACGTGACGAAATTTTCCGTCGAAGAGGCATCGCTCAATACCATATTCATCGATGCAGTGAAGACGGACAAAACCGGAGGCGAAAATGTCGCTTAAGAAATCGCTTGTCGTCGCGCGCTGGGAATTCATGGAGAAAGTCAAGACAAAGGCTTTCCTTATCTCGCTCATCCTTATGCCTGTTTTCATGATTGTGATGTCCGTTGTCCCCTCTCTCCTTATGAACAAGGCCGACACATCCACCGTCAATATCGGGATCATCGACAGCAGCGGCGAGGTTGCGCCGGTCCTGGATTCAGGTCTTATGGAAAAGTACAAACTGCCGGACGGTCGTCCCAACTACAATGTCGTCGTCATCCCTCTGGGCGACAGTGCCCGCGCGGCGGCTAATCAGATGGTGCTGAGAAACGAGCTCTCGTCGTATCTCGTCGTCGATTCCAACATACAAAAGTCACGAAGTTTCCAATTCGTGTCCGAGAACGTATCGAACTTCAAAGATATAACGAGGCTTCAGTCTGCGGTGAAAGACATACTCTTGTCAAACTTGCTTCGCGAGAGCGGAGTCAATCCTGTTATCGTAAAAGAAGTGACAAAGCCGGTCAGCCTCGAGACGGTGAGATTGTCGAAGGAAGGGAAGGAAGAGAAAACCGCAGCCCTGTCGGGCTTCATCCTCGGTTATATTTTCATAATTATACTGGCACTGTTCGTGCTGACTTCCGGACAGCTCCTCGTCAGAAGTGTGGTCGAAGAAAAATCAAACAGGATTGTCGAAGTTTTGCTTTCTTCCACGACGGCGGATGAGATCATGACGGGGAAGATCCTCGGCCTCAGCCTCCTCGGATTGACGCAGCTGGCCGTGTGGGCGTTGATTGCATTGGCATTTGCCGGACAGCTTGCGGCTTTCATAACTATTCCCGACAGCATCTGGTGGGAAGGAGTCTTCTTCATACTCGGTTTCCTTTTCTATTCCTCGATTTTCGTGATGGCGGGCGCGCCCGTCACCACCGAGCAGGAGGCGCAGCAGGCAACCACCTATGTCTCGATGCTGCTGTTCCTCCCGATTGTCCTGGCGTCGCTGGTTGCACAAAACCCGGGCGCAGGTTATCTGAAGATACTCACTCTGATCCCGCTTCTAACGCCGACGATGATGGCATTCAGGATTCCAATACAAACGCCCGATCTTTGGGAGTTGCTTGCGGGGACAGCGATACTGCTCGGCTCGACATATTTTTGTATGATAGCGGCCGGGAGAATATTCAAGATTGGTATGCTGGTCTACGGTAAGCGACCGACTTTCAAGGAGTTGATGCGCTGGGCCACCAGAAAGATGTGATACCTGAGCCGGATCAGGTAGGGGGCGGAGATGAACCCGGTCTTATGGGGTCGTTGCTTGTTTAAAGCCGAAGGGCTAAATTTAATGCCCTGATGACAAATTGGGCATCGGGAAACGCTTTAAAAGGAGACGTTTGAAGAAGATACTCATTGCAATCGACGGTCCCGCAGGCTCCGGAAAGAGCACGACAGCTAAGCTCGTGGCACGGAGACTCGGTTATGTGTACATCGACACAGGGGCCATGTATCGTGCAATGACTCTCAAAGTTTTGAACTCAAACGTCGACCCGGCGGACGAAACGGGCGTTGTCGCGCTGGCCCGCCGGACAACAATATCGCTTGTCGAAGGGGGAGACCTCAGGGTTTTCCTCGACGGAGTCGATGTCACCGAAGCAATAAGATCGGAGGAGGTCACTAATAACGCGAGCCTCGTCAGCTCTTACCCGGCCGTGAGGGAATTAATGGTCGCTAAGCAGCGCGAGATCGGTTCGGAGAAGGGATGTGTCATCGACGGCAGGGACATCGGGACGGTCGTGTTCCCGGACGCGGATTTGAAATTTTATATGGTCGCCGACATAATGGAACGGGCACGCCGAAGGCAGGAAGAGCTTTCCGGCAGCGGCGAAGAACTTCCGATCGTGCAGGTCGTCAGAGAACTCGCTGAAAGAGATCGTAAGGACTCCACTCGAGAAACAAGCCCGCTGCGGAAAGCGGACGATGCAATCGAAATAGATACCACCAGGCTGACCATAGATGAACAGGTCGAGATTATTTTGAATTATGCTAACGAAGCGACGATTGGACATGAGGAGATGCAGAGAAAATGAAAGTGAATATAGACAAGAACAGCGGATTCTGCTGGGGTGTCGTACGCGCGATAGATTTTGCTGAAGAAGAGCTTGGCAAGTCCGGCAAGCTGTACTCGCTCGGAGACATCATTCACAACCCCCAGGAGATCGAAAGACTCGGTGCGAAGGGACTGCAGACGATATCACATAAAGATTTGGAAAACATAAAGGATGCGAAAGTTCTCATAAGAGCGCATGGCGAGCCGCCGGTGACCTACGAAATCGCGAAGAAGTATAATCTTGAATTTATCGATGCGACCTGCCCGGTCGTAACGAAACTGCAGGAGCGCATAAAGAAATTTTACGACGAAGGATATCAGATAGTGATCTTCGGCAAGAAGGATCATGCCGAAGTGATAGGCCTCCGCGGAGTCTGCAACGACGAGGCGATAGTCGTCAAGTCGGTCGACGAGGCGCTTGCAAAGGTGGACTTCGAGCGGAGGACCGTCCTATTTTCCCAGACGACCATGGACAAGCCGACGTTCTACGGGATCAAAGAGGCGCTGTCTAAGAAAGTGAAGGATCTGGTCATCGGGACAATGGAAGAGATCGCCAGGACATTCTTGGCGAAAGATACGATATGCGGACAGGTCTCCGGGCGGGACAAGAAGCTGAGAGAATTTGCCGCGGAGAACGACGTTATCGTGTTTGTCGCGGGCAAGAGCAGTTCAAATGGGAAGGTGCTGTACGATATTTGCAAAGAGGAGAATCCCTCCTCGTATTTTATCGAGAGCGAAGACGAGCTCCAGCCTCAATGGTTCGAAGGCGCTGAAAGCGCAGGCGTAACGGGAGCGACATCGACGCCGCAGTGGCTTATGGAAAAGATCGGCGGCGCCATAGAGAAGATCGATCGTGAAGTTTTTCAAAAGGCCGCTTCAATTAACTGATGTTCAACCAAAAGGAAACGTTCCGTGCCGGGCTTACCAGCGGCTTGAGTCAGACGTGGAATGACAAATTCAATTCTGTCATGGGCAGAAAGCTCATGGCTTCATAAGGAGAGATTTAATGGCGGAAGTAGAAAAGGCTTCAGATTCGATGGTAATGCAAAGCCCTGATGAGACAACGCCGAAGAAAGTGCAACCGAGCAAAGTGAAACTCCTCGCCGGCGAAGATTCGCCATACAGCGAGGCTGAACTGAAGGAAATGGTGGACCTTTACGACAAGAGCCTGAAGCAGTTCGACGCAGGCGAAATTGTCAGGGGCCGCATAATAGGATTGACCGAAAACGACGTCATTGTAGACATAGGATTCAAATCTTCGGGACTCGTGCCGAAAATTGAGTTCCCGAACCTAAATGAACTCAAAGCTGGAGATGAAGTAGAAGTATATCTTGAAAGCGTTGAAGACCAGGACGGGCAGGTCGTCCTATCGAGACGCCGCGCGGACTTCATCAGAATCTGGGATCGAATAGTCAGTGCCCACGACAATCAGACCGTGCTGCAGGGAACCGTTTTGCGCCGCGTGAAGGGCGGACTCATGGTCAACCTGATGGGCCTGGAGTCGTTCCTCCCGGGATCGCAGGTCGACGTCAGACCGGTCCGTGATTTCGACGCGTACGTCGGAAGAACGATGGACTTCAGGGTTGTGAAAATCAACGAAGCAGC
>JAJYJD010000267.1 GCA_021789755.1 Bacteroidota bacterium | reverse complement strand
CCCGGACCTGTACGCGGCCATGCGGAAGGTGTCGAACGCCATGCCGCGGAGATGGCTCCTCTTTCCAATCAGCACGGGGAAAGTAAAGGTGGTTTCATTCGCACTCCTGTTCCAACGGAATACTGCGGCAATGGTTTTCGATGCTTATGTCGCGGCGGTTCACGGCGACCCGAGCGGGCTTGCTTTGATGTCGATGGCATACGACTTTGTAGTTCCTTCCATGATGAACTGGGGTGATCTCGCCTCGAAGGCCGTCAGTGCGGATTTCGATTCTACACGGAATTATTCCAAGGATATGGATCCTGCCGATTTGCCTCTCGGTTCTCCGATGAGCAAGATCCTGTGGGGACCGTTGAGTTATGGCCGCTGGCCGACGGCCCTACTGCCGGGTGAATTCCGGAAAGTGCGGCAATGCGACGTACAGACGCTCCTTCTCAGCGGGAGTGTGGACTTTTCAACGCCTCCGGAATTTGCCGCGAAGGAAATGCTTCCGTATCTGACAAACGGGAAACAAATTATTCTTTCCGAATGCGGCCATGTTAACGATATGTGGTATGCTAACACGCAAAACATGAGACTCATCCTGACAAGTTTCTTTGACACCGGTATGCCGAATACATCGTTGAATTCATATATCCCGATGTATTTCAGCGTTGCGTGGGGGTTCCCGACAATCGCAAAGCTGGCTCTTGCCGCAATCGTGTTAGTCGGGATTTCTTTGGCCGGAGTTTTCGTTTGGCTGATAAGAAGACATCGTAGACGGCGGCTGTTGTCGATCCCGCGAATCCCTGGCCGCTAAGTCAGTCTTTGGAATATAAACCCGGAGCGTCATGGAAAATGAATGAAGAAGACTTGAACAAACTCAGAGAACTCGAAGAATCACTCTGGATTGCCGAGACCCGATTCGACAGAGGATATATGGATCGTATTTTAGCCCCTGACTTTTTTGAATTCGGACGATCGGGACGCATATACATGAGGGAGGATACGCTTTCCGCGCCCCCACAGAAAATTAATGCCGTGCTGCCGCTGAAGGATTTCAAAGTGCACATGATAAGTGACGGCGTCGTTCTGGTTACTTATACCGGTGAAGTTGTATCGGGGAATTTATTGACGAGCAACAGGAGCTCTCTCTGGTTGAAGACGCCCGGCGGGTGGCAATTGAGATTTCACCAGGGGACGCCGGTTACTCAATGATCGGGGACAATTTACTTGCCTGAAATCCTGCCCTTCAGTACATGATTCACAACTAATATTGCATTAGGTCGGGCAGCTGCATACATTCTCGCCAAACAGGGCGAGTCAGTGCGTGGGATAAATGAATATTGGTCGTGTGCTCCCCGTCGGGATCTGATGCCCTGCATGGAAATGGCTGGGAGATACGGAACGAGAAGCAGGAAGGGAAATGGGAGGCTGCTGTGAAACTAAAACAAATGATCACGGAAGCGGGCTTCATCTTATTAGTCATATTCAATCTGAACGCGCGCACCTCCAAATCACCCACTGAGTCACAATCGGTGTCGGTGAGTCTCGATAAGAGTAGTGTCGCCGATTTGTTCGGCAACCACGACGGGGCCGCGTCTTCGGCCCGAATATCTCCGACGTAGAATGGGAAGAGCCTGCAGTGAAGCGATGATGTTGCGTGACGTGAAATGACGATCTCACTTCTGCGCCTGTTTTTCACCGGGACATTGATAATGTTTCCGGCTGTTCAATTCGGATTCATCCTTGCGCTCGGCGGATGCAGCACCGAGGCTGAAAGCGGCATCGAGGATATTATTATCAAGATCGACAGCTTGAGTCAACCCGGTTATGCCGCGATCGGCGACAGCGTCACGATCCGCCTGTACGGTTATATCGGTCCCGACGGCTGCTATTCGTTCTCTCACTTCGAAGGCTATCTTCAGCCGCTGCGGCTCGACCTTACTGTCTGGGGGCACCACGCCGAGTCCAGCGTCTGTACTCAGGTTATGATCTACATGGATGGCCAGGAATACAAATTCCCGATAACCGAGATGGGTTGGTTCTTCATAAACATTCACCAGCCGGACGGCAGCGTTCTGAAGGATTCCATAACCATAAAATAAACAGGCGGTCTGAGTTGATCATGCCGCCCTAAACGCTGCCGTCTTAGGAGGAAGCGGCGGTCACGCGCCCTTCGAATTCAGAGTGGTCGCCGCCAGACGGTGCTGTCGCTCGACGACACGTACAGGAATTCACCCGTCATCACGACCGATGAAATGCCGGGATTTGAAATGTTGTCGGTGATGTTCTTCCAGCTTCCGCCGTCGTTTGTCGTCACGTACACACCGAGACTGTCGCCTGCCACCAGACAGGAGTCCCTCACCGCCAAGGATACACGCCCTCCCTTGACGTTGGGAAGACCCGATGAGATATCCGTCCAGCTGTTGCCGTAATCTTTCGATACGAACACGTCGCCGTACTGGGAGCCGGCGTAAATCTCGGTGCGCGATGCCGTCAGCGCCACGATGGGCGGGATCGAGCCCGGGTTATAATTGTTGGCCGTAAGGCCATTGCCGGATGGCGCCCAGTTCCTGCCGTTGTCGCTGGAAATATAAATGCCTTGTCCCGTGCCGGCGAAGATCCGTGTCCCGACGAACGTGAAGGAGAAGACGCTCGCGTTCCTCATGCCGCCGTTCGCGGGTGTCCAGATTGTTGCCGGATCAGTCGCGCGAAAAACGCCGCTGCCCTGCACGCCTGCAAAAATGTCGGGTCCGTATCCGGCGATTGAGATGATCGGAGCATACCGGCCGGACCCATTGGCTGTGAGGCCGGAATCATCTTTCGTCCAGGTGGCGCCGCTGTCGGTCGAGATGTAGGCTCCATACGGGCCGTTCCCCGCGGCGATGAACGTGTTTCCTTCCATAGCGAGGCTGAAATTAGTCGCCGGCAGAGTTGAATCCGGCGGCATCCAGGAGATGCCGGAGTTTGTCGAGCGGAAGATCCCCTGGTTCCCTGCCGCAATCACGTATGAGCCGTAGGTGATGATGTTGTTGAAGGGTCCGGTATAGCTCGATTCGTACCATCCCGGGGCGTTCCCCGAGTACGTGACGCCGCCGTTGTTGGTACAGCCTGCGATCAGTCCGGAGAGAATGAGAAAAAGGGAAGTCATGCCGAAATATTTCATGATAGCACCTCATAGTTACATTTGTTCAGCGCATCCACTCCGCTTCAACCTCCCCCAAGCGCGGAGATAACCAATCTTACGTTAAACCAAATGCGAAGTCAATCCCTGATCTTACCGCGGAGGAGCCCGACTACCTCAGGACTACAGCGGGTAGACAGAGAGACGAAGAACAAGTGATTTTTGCAGAAGGGAGCCCGGTATTTTTCAACGTTCTCCCGAAGTGCCGTCCTATTGCCGATTCTCATATCCTCTTCGCGGCTTAACGTCCCCGCGGTAAAATCGCGGGCTCGCTCGGTCGTTTGCAGTTGACGAAGCCGACCCATAACTTGGCGGGGCAGCGGGAGGGCGCGATAACCGGGAATGCGCAATTGCTGCAAGTCAGGCGGGAACCCCTTTCACATCCAAAACTGAAAGGAGAGCTTAATATGCCATTTATCAAACAGATCGACAGCTATCAAATCTGGATTGCCTCCTACGACAACTTCAACGAGTGGAAGGCAAACATTACGCTTAGTTACAACAATGCGGCAGTGGTCGATTTGCGTTTTGTCGACAACCCGGCCACCTATGCTTCATACCAGGTGGTTCAGCCGACGGGCATTTCGCAGATCTACGATCGAATCGACCGGTTTCCTCTTTATGTGGACATTCTCCGGAATGAGAAGCCGCTTTACGTCGCGTTGTACGAGAGCGTGACGGGTTCGTTTGCAAAATGTCTGCTCGGCACGTCCCGCGAGCCGGTCGGAGAGGCGGAGTTGGCCGCGATGGGATTGATGCCGACTGCGAAGTCTGCGAAAAAGACGAAGAAGAAGGCGAAGAAGTAAGCACAGGGGAGTGCGGCCTGACTATCGAAAATCCGGTCCGTCCGTGTTTGGTGATCGTAAAATGATGCACGGGCGGCCCGCCCCCCGCGGTCCCGAGAGAGCAGGCGGGTTCTTAACGCGCTGCGCCGGTCGGGAGACATCCGAACGGTTTGACCGGAAATGTCAATGATTTTTTCTTGACATTCAAGGCGCACTTGAATAAGATTTAGATGTAGGGTTGGTGGGCATGCGAAGGATATAGCAATGTGGGTACACCAGCCGGCTGAAGACGTGGGCAGACAAGAGAATCATTATTGTCCGATTCAGGAGGCTGTGGGAAAATGGATACGGAAGTTGTCAAGCGTTACATCGAACGGAATTTGAAGAGGGTGCGCGGGATAAGGCCCTTGGCGGCGGACCTTCGCACTTCATCCGAGAAGCTTCGCAAGGAATTCCGAAGGGCAGAAGGAATCCCTCTCTCCGAGTTCATAACCAACATAAAAATTGAACAGGCCAAGAAACTTCTTAAAGAGACCGGCAAATACTGTTTTGAGATCTGTTTCGAGGTCGGATTCCCGAGGGAAGACGGAGGTGCGCGGACATTCAAGAGGGTGACGGGGATGACTATGCAGGAATACAGAAGCGCGGTCAGATCGAAGGGCGGACAAAAGCGCTAGTGCGTGGTTCTCATCTCTCAAGAATGGAGACAGCTCTCTTCGCGTTGCAGGAGAGGGCAGATGGCCAATGTGAAAATGAGAACCCCGGGTTACGTAATCTCCCGTGCTGATACGATGAGGAGGGAACTATACCAGGCAGAAAATGAGCTGCGGGGAAGGAAGAATCGCGCAGGACACAGAGAAAGGTCCATGAATGATTTTGCTGGCAGACGCCGGATGCAATTCACTCCTCCACCTTGATTGTCAACCGCTAATGTCAATGTTTTTTTCTTGGAATTCAAAACGTACTTAGATAAGATTCATCCGAAGGGTCGGTGGGCATGCGAAGGATATGGCAACATCGGTACACCACCCGGCTGAAGATGCGCGCGGACAGGAACATTTGCATTATCTCGACTCAGGAGGCCGTGACTAGTGGAAGCGAAAGACACTGAGAGTTATACCGTGCGGATAGCAGCG
>JAJYJD010000266.1 GCA_021789755.1 Bacteroidota bacterium | reverse complement strand
GTTTCTCTGGTCGTTTCTTCATTCTCATCCTTTTTATAATTCGGAGCAGGTAAGCCAGCGCTACGTGGAAGTCAAAGACGGAAACTGCTTTGTCCCTCCCATCAGCGGAGAGGCTCTCGAGGTGTACACGAAGGCGACGTCCATTCAGCTTCAGGCATACAGGCGGCTCGTTGAGCTGCTCCAGAAACCCGCGGCTGAGGAATACTACGCGAGATTCCCGGGCCGTGTTGACGACAAGCGTTTCGTCGGCGATATAAAGAAAAAGGCGCAGGAGATCGCCAGATACGTTCTCCCGGTTGCCACATTCTCGTACCTCTACCACACCGTCAGCGGAATAACGCTTCTACGCTACGCGAAAATGCGGAAATCGGGCGACGCCTCGTTCGAACAGCAGCTTGTGGTCGACATGATGGTGCGGGAACTTCTGAGATTTGATCCGAACTACCGGATCGTTCTGGAAGAGCCGCTGGACGAAAGCGTTTTTTCCGAGAACGTTTTTGCGCGGAATGCCCCAGGAGGTGATTTCATCGACGAGTTTGACAGGGAGATCGGGGATCACACCTCGAAGCTTGTCGATTACAAGGTCAATTCCGAGAAAGTCGTGGCGGAGGCTGTAAGGGAAGTGCTCGGTTTGACGGAGGCGGCGCTTTCCGACGTTGATGCGATAGAGCTTGCGATCAACCCGGCAAAGAACAAAATCCTCGGCAACTCGCTCGTGCTCACCACGCATGATAAGATTTCAAGGGCGCTGTACCATGCCTCGTACACTTTCAAAAAGAAGCTGAGCCACACAGCCGACTCGCAGGACCAGCGACACAGGATGACCCCCGCTTCCAGGCCGGTCATTGCAGATCAAATGAGCGAGGAGCCTGATTACATCGTCCCCGAGCTCATTCTGATGGATACGGAGGCGGAAAAGATTTACCGCGACACGATGACGTCCACATGGGAGGCGATTGACGGGCTGATCTCCTTGAATGTCGGGAAAGAATTTGCGGCTTACCTTCTACCTAACGCATTTCCGATCAGGTTCACAGAGTCTGCGGACCTGCTGAATCTCCACCACAAGATCGAGATGCGTCTATGTTACAATGCGCAGGAAGAAATTTGGAAGGCTTCGCTGGACGAAGTCGAACAGATCAAGAAGATTCATCCGCGTCTGGGTAAATACCTTCTTCCTCCCTGTACCATCCGTCTTCTTGCCGGGACGAAACCCTATTGTCCCGAAGGGAAGCGCTACTGCGGCGTGCCGGTCTGGAAACTGGACACATCTCAGTACACCAGGACGATTTGAAGCGGGATGACGGAGCCCATCTATCTCGTAACGGTCTTTATCATCATGTTCGCCGTCACGTCGTACACCTTTTACAGGCAGAAGCGGGGCGGATACATGGTACTCGCCGGATGGAGGTATATACTCGCAGGGCTGATGTTCGTTACAGGTGGTATGGCATTGGATGTCGCACGCCTGCTGATCAGGATGCGGGGAAGCTGGGCTGCCACCTATAATTTTATCGACAACTTCCTGATGTTTCTGCCGGGCATCTCATTCGTCGGATTTGGAATCGTCCGGTTCATCCCGGGTATAGAAGAGTATCTTGCCACCCTGGCCGAGAAGAAAGCCATCGAACAGAACAGAATGTTCACAATGCACCTGCTGAAACTCGAGGAGAACAGTATGGCACTTGCTTCGCCCGGCAGCGTTCAGGATGTTCTCCAGCGAATCGTGTCCAATGCGCAGGAGGTTACCGGTGCATATTTCTCCGCTCTTCTGCTTTTCAATCCGAGGAGTAATATTCTGGACTCGAGCTATTATTCCGGCAGCGGTTCAGGCGCGCTCGAACGACTGGTGGACATCTACGATGTCGACCTGAGAAACATCGAGCTGCCTCCGGCAAAGCTGGAGTTCCTGAAGAACATAGCGCGTGAACGGAAACCGTTCGTCGGCACGGATATAAGGGAACTTCTCGGATTTTACATCGGCGACAGGGAGGTGCCGAAGCTTGCCAATATCTGGGACATAAACCAATATGTCCTGGTCCCTCTCCATGTGGACGGCGTACCCGACGGCTTGCTGTGCTACATCTTCACGACCGACGACTATTCGAGCGAACTGCTCGATCTTTTTGCCCATCAATGTTCGCTTGCCCTCAGGAATGCGAAATTGTTCGACGAGATGCAACAGAATACCATCTCACTGGAGGTACAACGGCGCAAGGCCGAGAACGCCAACCGATCCAAAACCGAGTTCCTGGCGAACATGAGCCATGAACTTCGCACTCCGCTCAACGCGATAATCGGGTTCAGCGAGATCCTTAAAACAGACGCCGATGAATTGCCGCCAGACATGGCACAGCAGTTCATCGGGAACGTGAACAGCAGCGGGAGGCACCTCCTTGAGCTCGTGAATGACCTCCTTGACCTGTCCAGGCTCGAGATAGGAAGGCTGAGACTCGAGAAATCAAAGTTCATCCTCAAAGACGAGCTGACCCAGGCCGTCAGGATAGTCGGGCCGATGGCATCCGAGAAGGATATAGAATTCGTTACCTCGGTCGACGGATCGATAGTCGATCTCTACGCCGATCCTCAGAAACTCCGGCAGATCATGATCAACCTCCTGTCAAACGCGGTGAAGTTCAGCCATTTGCGGGGGAAAATAAACCTCAAGGTCTGGCGGCAGGACGGATCGATCCAATTTTGCGTGGAGGATTTCGGGATGGGAATTAAGAATGAGGATATCGAGAGGCTCTTCAAGCCGTTCGAACAGCTTGCACAAAATCCTTATGCCAAGAAATACCGTGGAGTTGGATTGGGCCTGGCGTTGACCCGCCGGCTTGTCGAGCTGCACGGCGGGCGAGTGTGGGCCGAGAGCGAGATCGGCCAAGGTTCAAGATTCTATTTCACCATGCCTCAGTGATGGACACAAAAAAGTACACGATAAAAAAGGACGTGGTCGGCGAACCAGAGCGCCGCGTCTTTAAGATAAATTACGAACGCGACCTCAACCCGGATCAGCTTGAGGTCGTCAGGACCATTGATCGCCCCGTACTCGTAATTGCCGGAGCCGGAACCGGGAAGACGAAGACGCTCATTTACCGTGTGGCCTACCTGGTCGAGTTGGGAGGAAACCCGCAGTCGATTCTGCTCCTCACTTTCACCAGGAAGGCGGCTAACGAAATGCTCAAGCGGGCTGCCGCTCTGTTGAAATCCACATCCGCCGAACAGGTCAGTGGGGGTACATTCCATTCTTTTGCCAACATGACGCTCAGGCAATATGCGAAAGTCCTCGGCTACGGCGAACAATTCACTATCCTGGACGACTCCGATGCTGCGGATGTTGTGAATCTGCTCAGGACAAGATTGAAGCCGGAGAAGAAGGCGCAGCGATTTCCAAAGAAGGAAACGCTTGTGGATATATACAGCCGGGCAGAAAATACGCTCACCAAAATAGAAGAAATAGTCTTCAAGGAATACCCGCGCTTCATCGAACAGATCGACGATATACTCAGCCTGAAGCACCAGTTCGACGATTATAAGCGCAAATACAATCTTATGGATTACGACGATCTGCTGAAGAACCTCAGGGAGCTTCTCGGTCAGAACGACTCGCTCAGAAAGGCGGTTGCCGGGAAGTATAGCCACATAATGGTGGATGAGTTCCAGGACACAAACAGGGTACAGGGCGAAATTGTAAAACTGCTCGGGCAGGACAGGCATAACGTGATGGTGGTCGGCGATGACGCACAGAGCATCTACTCGTTCCGCGGAGCTAATTTCAAAAATATTTTCGATTTTCCGGCCTATTTTCCGGATTGCAGGATAATCAAGCTCACCGAAAATTACCGTTCGACGCAAGGGATACTCAATTTCACGAACAAAGTGATCGATGCCGCGAAAGAGAAATACGAGAAAGAACTTTACTCGCGAAAGAAAGCGGGAGAGAAGCCTGCTATCGTCGCGGCCGAGACGGAAAACGTCCAGTCGAAGTTCGTCGTTCAGAGAATACTCGAGCTGCGGGAGGCCGGGTCGACGTTAAATGATATTGCCGTTCTCTTCAGGTCGTCATATTTATCGTTCGACCTCGAAATCGAACTCACCCGGGCTAACATACCGTACGTGAAATTCGGGGGCATGAAACTCGTCGAGGCTGCCCACATTAAGGATGTGATCGCTTTTCTCAGAGTCATCGAAAACCCGCAGGATGCCGTCGGATGGCACCGAATTCTGCTGCTTCATCCGGGTATAGGCCCCCGGATTGCTGAAAAAGTTCTGGACCGGCTCACACGGCGGACTGGTAGCGCTGAGATGAAGGGTGAGGAAATTGAAGGCGATATTCCGTCAAGTGCGCACGACCTCATCTCTTTCATCGCCGGGGAAGGGAAAAAGAGCGTGCAGCCTATCGATAAGGTCGAATCTGTCCTGCGTTACTACAAACCTTTGATGCAGAGCAAGTATGACGATTACCCGAAGCGGGAAAAGGACCTTGAAATGTTCGCCTCGATAGCGGAGCGCTACAGATCCCTCCAGAATTTCCTTGCCGATCTCGCACTCGAGCCTCCGACCGAAAGCGTCGTCGATCTCGGCGAGAAGGACCGGAAGGAGGAACAGATCACTATTTCGACCGTTCATTCCGCCAAGGGACTCGAATGGAACAGCGTGTTCGTGATCTGGGCCCTCGACGGCAAATTCCCCACGATGTACGCCACCGACGACGATGATGCGCTGGAAGAGGAGAGAAGATTGATGTATGTCGCCTGCACGCGTGCAAAAGAAAATTTGTACCTGACTTACCCGGTAAACGTGTATGACAGGGAAAGCGGAAGAATTTTTACCAAGCCAAGCCGGTTCATAGAGGTTGTCCAGGCCGAGTTCTATGAGAAGTGGAATCTGGATTTCGAGTAGGACCGGTCCCAACGGATCAGCAAGGCCGGCTTACAGCGAACGGTATTCTCCGGAATATGACGCGGACCACGGCCCACGTCGGCGGATATGGGCGTCCATTACCGATCAAGGAGCTCGGATGCAAGAAGTCCCGCGATTATGAAAGCTCCGCCGATTGCACCCACCCACCCGACGAACTCACCGAACGCGAAAAAGGCAATGACATTTGCCAGAACGGGTTCCATCGAAAATATTATGG